>JAFRGH010000014.1 GCA_017433945.1 Mogibacterium sp.
GCAGCTGATCAATTCTTGTTTTCTTTTTCAAAAGCTGTTGTATATAAACAAAATATGAGCATAATGTATTTATGATTTCAGATAAGTACTATTGTGATTTTATTCTTTCAATAGGTCCGCACTGCAGACCTGCTGTGAATCTCAGGCTCAATCAGCTAAGAGAGTTTTCATCTCCCCTTGACTGGATGATGGATTATTCGCTGGATACTGTTCTGCATCTGTTCAGGAGCGGATTCAGAGATTTCTTTACGGAATACGAATTAGACTCTGCAGAGCCTGATGGCGCTGCCGGAATGCTCAGGGTCAATGACACTCTTAACGGAATCGTTTCTATCCATCATTTCCCGGCAGATATTCCGCCGGATTCAGTTTATCCTCAGTTCGCTGCAAAAATGCATAAACGCGCTCAGCGTTTAGAGTTTATGCTGCAAAACGCCTCGAGTGTGGTTTTGCTTTCAGACCGCACTGAGTCAGAGCATGAGCTGTCTGCATTTTTATATTCTTTTTCGGAAATCTACCCTCATCTCAGAATCAGACTCATAAACACGAGACATGATGAGAACATGACATTTGACAGCTACAGGCAGGAGACCGTTTTCGCCTACGGTAAACTGTCCTACATCGAGTATCATTTCAATGATACAGAGCATGGAGCCGAGCGGGTGTCAGGCAATAAGCTCATATGGGAAAAGATACTGTCAGCTTATCATATTGCGCAGGCAGTCTGTGCTGATTGATGTATACTCTCCCGTGGTGTACAATCAGTCATAACAAACTATCTTAACGGACTTAACGGAGGATCGTGAGAAATGAAGAAATATTTGTGCCTGATGCTGAGCGTCATGCTGATGGCTCTGTCGTTTGCCGGCTGCGGCGATATGAGCGAGTCGTCCGAGGATACTCCTGACTATGCTAAACAGACGGGATCGGGAGAATCATATGTCGCTACTGTAGGTGACGATGACGCTACGATAGAATATCTCGGGGCGACGCTCGATATCAACGAGGGCGAATTCGATGACGAGGAGGATCTGGACGGAAGCAGGTATTTTTGTCTCAAAATGACGTTTACCAACGATATGTCATATGTCAGTGAGGATGACGACGGAGATGAGGAGATCTACAAGGACAGCCTTGACAATGCCTTTGTGGTACAGGCCGTTCAGGATGACGAGGTGATAGAGCCGAGAGGTCCCGGAGAGACTGAGACAATAGAAGAGGATAATGTTTATGAGCGCATCGACCAGGCTTCGTCTGTTGAATGCGAATACTATTTTCCTGTAGATCCGGAAAAGCCTGTGACGATACAGGTCCTTAACCCTGACGGTGAGGATACCGTAATGGCGGAGCTGACATTCCAGCCTGAGGAGGATGACTTTTAGAGGTCCTCAAGATCCTCTGCCGTGATCGTCGTCAGCTGCTCTTCGTCAACGTCTTCGAGTTCAGAGACTCTTGACGCCTGATTGGTAATGATCCTTTCGAAGAGGTTCCTGACCTCTCTGGCATTGGCAAAGTTCTCGCCCTTTGATTCCTCGAGGCGCGTGATCTCAGCCATGACGGCGGACTCAGCCTCCTCCGTCATAGTATACTGGTATTTGCCGCACTGCATCATGAATATCTGCTGCAGCTCCTCGGCAGTGTAGTCGGGAAATTCAAAGAACTTGTTGAATCTGGACTTGAGTCCCGGATTGCTCTCGACGAAGGCCTTCATAAGCTCGGTGTAGCCGGCGACGATCACGACGAATTTGTCGCGATTGTCCTCCATCGCCTTGAGTATGGTATCTATGGCCTCCTGGCCGTAGTTCTCGCCTTCCTGATTGAGCGTATATGCTTCATCTATAAACAGGACGCCTCCCATGGCTTCCTGTATTTTTTTCTGCGTCTTGATCGCGGTCTGCCCG
The DNA here is from genome assembly GCA_017433945.1 of Mogibacterium sp. Classification (GTDB taxonomy): domain Bacteria; phylum Bacillota; class Clostridia; order Peptostreptococcales; family Anaerovoracaceae; genus Crickella. The sequence continues at coordinate 1,902 of JAFRGH010000014.1, forward strand.
ACATAGCCTGCGACGAGGCCGGAGCGGTCGGTCTCCACAAGCTGTCCCGTTGTTAATATGCCTATCTCCTTATAGAGCTTGGCAAGTATCCTCGCGACTGTGGTCTTGCCCGTGCCCGGATTGCCGGAGAATACGAGATGCAGTGATACAGGCACTGTCTTCATGCCTTTGTCCTGACGCATCTTCATGACCCTGGCAAGTCCGACCAGCTCCTCTACATCGTGCTTGACTGTCTCGAGACCGATGAGCTCGTTAAGCTCTTCCATGCCTGATTTTTCGGGTTCCTTTTGTTCTTCGGATTCTTTAGCTTCTCTCATCTGAGCCGCTTCTTCAATCTGCGGCAAGGCCTGTGATCCGTCAGTTATTTCGGATTTTTGCACATCATAATCAGCTCTTCCGGAATCATTAGCCGCAGCATCCGAAACGCTTTCGAAAAAATCTCTGTACATCCCTATCAGATCACTGTTAATGTCTCTCACGTCAGCTTGTCCTCTCTCAGTTTGCAGGTGCGTCTATATCATCATCCTTCATCCCGTTGAATCTGAAGCCTATCATGGTCTCATCATCGAACTGATCGGCTTTGCCGATGAAGGCATGAAGATCATCATGCATCGTGTTCAGCAGCTCCTGCATCGAGCCGTTCCTGCATGTATTGAGCGCCTCAAGCATGCGGTCAGTTCCGTACTGCTTCACTTCGGAATTCACTGCCTCAGGCAGCCCGTCTGTGTAAACAAACAGGACATCCCCCGGCTCCAGCTGCATTTCATACTCGGAGTAATCCATGCCTTCCATTCCTCCGAGAGGCAGACCATGCCTGTCCCTGAACAGTTCAAAGCTTCCGCCGTTTCGCATTATGGCAGGATACTCGTGGCCGGCATTCACGCATCTGACCAATCCTGTCCTGAGATCGGCTATCCCCATCCACGTTGTTACAAACATGCTCGCCTCGTTTCCGATGCACAGCTCATCATTGACCTTTTCAAATGTCTCAGCAAGCCTTACACCGGTCTCCGCGAGACTGCGTATGGCGGATTTGCATCTCATCATCAGCAGTGATGCCGGTATGCCCTTGCCTGACACATCGGCAATGACCATTGCAAGAAGATCGGTATCCACGAAGAAGAAATCATAAAAATCGCCACCGACCTCCTTCGCCGGATTCATGGTCGCATATATCTCAAACCCCTTATGGTTGAAATCAAAATTCTTTGGAAGTGACGCTTCCTGTATGGTAGCCGCAAGCAGCAGATCCTGCTCCATGCGTTTTTCCGCAGCAGAAATATAACCTTTAAGCACATCGACAGTGCGGTTTATGTCGTTTGAAAGTGACGCGAACTCTGATGAGTCGTAGACTGACACCTGTTCTTCCATATCACCGTTTGTGATCTTATCCAGCGACTCATTCACACGCATCAGCTTATCCACTACCATAAACTGGGCAAGCAGAGCCACCAGTATATATATCACAGCAAACAGAACAACGATGCCGAGCATAGTAACATAAGCCATCATGTCCCTCGCCTGATATATCAGATAATACATCATGGCTACGCCGATCAGTCTTCCGTCGTCCGTTCCGGTGATGTAGCACAGATATTCCGTACCTCCAAGCTTTGCCCTGAACACATCCCCGTCTTTGTGCGCAGCGGTTTCTTTTCCAAGATCATTCAGGCATTCTTCGAGTGTAGGGAGCAGCAAATCGTCATACTCTTCCTCCGGATCATCCATCGAATGATATGCTGCTATTCTTTTTCCGGTATTATCGACTATGACAAAGCATCCGCCCCGGCCCACCTTATACTTGAGACGATCCATCTCTCCGCCGGATGACATTACATCATTATAGTCACGCTCTATCTCTTCAGCAGAGCTTTGCATCTCATATTTGACATATTCCCTTGCATATTGAGTCTGGAAAGCAAACTCGAAGTAAAAATTGCCCAGGACTACAACGACAGTTACCATGAACAGCCAGAATCTGAAGCGCTTTGAGATCGGAGTCTCTTCTACCGGCAGTCTTTTGAATCTGATCGTTTCACCGTCGCACAGCATTACTACAGCCGCGGCGACAGCCATACCGACAGCATTGAACAGTATCATCGGTATAGAGCAGGTCCTGACAGTCTCGAACGCAGAGCTGATATCCCTTCTGTTTGTAAAGAATATTGCGTACATGTGGAATGCCTCTATCGCTGCGCCGGCGAAAAAAGCATATCCTATCGACAGGCTTTCTCTATTGAAAAAGTATTTTTTCATAAAAGCAGCAATGACGCCTGCCAGGCAGGTAGCTATGCTGCATGCGTACATTGAAAATGTGCCTATATCCCAGTATCTGCCTGCGATATACCGCTCTATGCCGCCTATCAGTCCGGCTATAATGCCCGCAAGAGGATCAAAGAAAAAGCCGGCGCACATCGGCGCCAGATCCCTGACATTGAGCACATAAGCAAAATAATCCACACCGAAATGAGTGTTCAAAACTGCGATAACGCCGAATACAATACCTATGAGAATTCTGTATCTGTGTCTCTGCTCATCACTTTTCAGTTTTGTACGCAAAAAAAGCGTAAGCAAAACAGGTACTGTCATCAAAACGAGCATATTCAAAAAGATCCGGATAGTAAATGAGTCCATTATTTCTCAGGTTCCCTCTCTATTGCCTCTTGCTCCATGCTCTCACACCCGCAATAAAGCGCTCCGTTCCTCTTTCCTTTACAGATACTATCTTAAGACTTACCGGAGTCGGTACTCCGTTAAGCATCAGACGGTAATGTATCTGGAATACTCCGTTCTCTCTGACAGCTCTCAGCACATTATCCCGGCTGAATTCTTTCAGATATCCCGGCAGGTCCTCAGGACAGATCACATTTCTGCCATCCTCGATACCTTTTTGGAAAAAATCGTCTCCGGTCTTACCCAGATTCAGGCTTTCATATTCTTCGGTCCCGGCAAACTCATAATAGCTGCCGGTCTCCGGGTCTACAGTATACAAGCTAAGATAGTCTCCGGACAGGGCCATGACTCTGGTATATGCAGTTTCCTCCATATGGAGCCTGTCAGCGATCTCCTGCTGCTTCATCTGTGAATCTATGATGCTTATGCCTATGATGATCCTGTTTTTATCAGGAAGCATCCTCGTTATCTTCATCCCTGCGTATACCGGCTCGCCCGTATCGATAAGGCGGTATCTGGCAGTATATACTCCCTCTCGGTCCAGTTCGCTCACAATCCTTTCTTTCGAAAAATTCTTGAGGAACTCGTTCCTGTCTTCCTCGTATATCCGAGATATCGCATCACGCCTGACAGCGTCGAAAAAGTTCTCACCGTGCCTCTCCATCGCGAGATCGTCACCGCCGACAGGCGAACTGTATTCGATGAATTTATCCGTCTCCAGGTTTACATAGTAAATATTGTAGTAATCCGCGGCAAGAGCTCTGGCTATACCGGCATACGTGGCGCCCTCCTCTGCATCGGATATCGATAAGACCGCGACAGCGACAGCCATCTTTCCATTGACCGGATCGACAGATACGCGTCTTATCAGAGAATGGGTCGTGGATCCGTCCGACATTTTTTCATCAAAGAATGAAATGCCGTCAGATTTGATGCTTTTTCTCAGTTTTTTCATAAAAAGGCTGCCGGAAAAATCGCTGTCATCATCAAACTCCCTGTCTCCGTCAGAAATATCATAGCCGTAGAACCTCATCATAAAATCACGGTATGCCTGATTGCTCCGCACAAAGCGCGCACTGCTGTCTGACAGCTCTAATATACCCATAGGGAGGGTGCCGAATGTCTTTTTAAGAGCTCCGTCATCCTCATCTGCAGCCACTGACAGATCATAAAGATTAACACGACTGATATCCTCATAATAATCTGTCTCTGCAGGATCCTCAAAACCGATATGGAATCCGTTTTCATATATATGCAGCACCCGATCGAGAGGTATAGGTTTTGTAAAATAATACCCCTGCATCTTGGAGCATCCCATCTCTTTGAGCTCACTCATCTGCTCTGCGGTCTCAACCCCTTCACATACCGTATCTATGTTCATCGCGATAGGTATGCGCATCATCTCTGTAAAAAGAGTTCTGCCCTTATCACCCTCGTCAAGCAGCTTCATGAAGCTCATGTCAAACTTGACGAGATCAAAGTCGATATCCTGAAGCACGTTAAGCGATGAATATCCACTGCCAAAATCGTCGAGCCACACACCGAATCCCAGATCTCTGAATCTGTTTATCTGTGATTTCATGAACTCAAAATTTGAACCCAAAGTGCTTTCGGTGATCTCTATCGTAATAAGTGAATGCCTGACGCCCGCATCATCGACACGTCTGCGTATTTCTTCAACGATATCACAGCTGTTAAAATCCGATCTTGAAAGATTCACAGACTGCGGTACTACTGCGATACCGGCGTTTTCCAGATATCTGATCTTTTCCAGCACCTGCCCGACTACGCATAGATCCAGCTTGTATATGAGGCCAGCGTCCTCGAGGAACGGAATGAACTCATCCGGCGAAAGAAATCCCATGACAGGATCGATCCACCGCGCCAGCGCCTCCTCATCACAAACCATGCCGTTTACAGCGCGAATTATAGGCTGATAGTATACATGAATCCACCCCTCTTCTATGGCCTGATCGATATGTGACAGTATATACCGGCGTCTCATAGCATCATTTCTCATATCCTGAGTAAAATACTGATACGCGGATTCATAGATGCTTTTAAGCGTATCGCATGCATATTTCGCTCTGTCGCACGCGAGGCTAACGCTCGTCTCCTCCATGTCTGTAGAATAAATGCCGACGCGCACAGGAAGAGAATCGCCGTTGTTCAAGCCTTCACAGTCCGCAAAGAACTGTTTCAGGGTCTCTTCTATTCCCTCCTTATCAGCAAAGGCTGTAAAATGGTCAGCTCCTACGTGACAGCAGCTGCCGATGCCGAAGGTATTGACAAGCAGTCCCGCAAATGCCTGCAGCAGCCTGTCTCCCTCCGCGAAGCTGTGACGTGAATTATAAAATTTCATGCCGTTCAGATCAAAATACATCAAGGCTACATGCCCGCCTTTTTCAAGGATCTGGTCCTTGCCTTTTTCCGCAAGCTGGAAAAAATAGGTCATGCTCGGAAGCCCGGTCAGCTGATCATACTGACTGGCTCTCAGCAGGCTGTCCTCATGGAGAATATTTGTCATAGCGCGCCTTAAGACGTTCTCCTGATCCTCACCCTCCTCGGTATATAAGCCCTCGTCGATATACCATACATATGCGACCCGCTCTTTCGGGCCGGAAAACACCATTTCTCCCGAAGCGTGGATGATGCGGTATCCCTTACCGCCTCTGTCTTTTGTACGGTAAACCACGTCAAAACCGTCCTCACCCCTGGCGAACCTCAGGGCAGCTCTTGACAGCCGGCTGACATCATCGGGATGATTGAAGCTGTATATATCTGTATTCATATCGCGAAATGCTTCGGATCTGTCACTGTATCCGAACAATCTGCAGAACCCGTCCGATATCGCAAGGGTCTCCACATGTTCAACCGCATAGCGGTATACAGCGAGAGGCTGCGGCATTTTTTCAAGGATTTCCCGTTCTTCTCTTGTAATACTGTATTCTTCCATAGCTGTTAAGATTCCTTCAGACAGAGTCTGAACTTATCCTGTATTTTACTGTTGATAGAACGCAAAGGTATGCTTGCCGCGCTGCTTTGCCTGATACATAGCTTCGTCAGTTTTCTCAAATAAAGTTTTCGCATCAGCTGCTTCAGATCCATGCATTATACCTACACTGACAGATATAGGCGGCATTCCTGCTTCACTGACCGCGAGTTCTCTGTTGATCTCCTCTATCTTTGAAGTGATCAGATTATGCTGCATTTCTGTCGAATGGACCATGAAGACCGCAAATTCGTCTCCGCCCAGACGGCATATATAATCGTCAGATCTGAAATTGTTCCTGAGTACCTGAACCAGTCTCTTCAGTGCGAGATCTCCGGCCTCATGACCGTAATTGTCATTGATACTCTTAAAATCGTCCACATCAAAGAGCAGCATATATGTGCTGTTCAGATCTATGCTGGACAGGAGCAGCTCATATCCGGATCTGTTGTACGCGCCGGTCAGCTCGTCGTGAGATGCCTTAAAATTAAGATGCTCAAGGCTGCTTTTGTATACTGTGTACATTTTATTGTATGCCCGTGCCAGGTATCTGAACTCATTAGCTCCGACCTCAGGTATAGGACTGTCCGCCTGTATACGGTCGACGGCATTCAGTACCGGATGTATTCCGAGGCGTGATGTCAGCCATACCATAAACAGTATTCCGAGAGTCTGGATGATAATTACCAGACGTACGAAGGCCATCTCGTCACGCAGTGCCTCTAAAGCCGAATCATCTGAATCATACGCCATCTTTTCGAGTTCGTTGAGACTGGCTTTCATGTTCTTTCTTATTTTGTTTTTCAGCTTATAGTAATCGTCATTGTGGACCAATAACGTAGCTTTACGCATCTTATCTTCAGGCTCCAGCGCCCGGTCCTCTTTAGTAAGCGATACATCTTTGATCTGTTCCGGATAATCTGTGTAGCCCTTGGCTTCTACGACAAGCCGCATTGCATAGTATTCCTGATCCATCAGCTTGACCGAATTGTCCATCGCAGACTGCAGTCTGCGCAGAGCGTTGCCTTCAACGTCAGCATCTGACATTTTTCTTATAGCTTCTTCACGGTGATGAGACTCAAACGCCTCTTTGAAATAGTTATCCATAAAGATGCTGTCACCATTAACCGCAAATCGCTGGACCTGCTCGGTCAGATAGTCTGAAGCATCCATCAGTTCACGAGCAGCCTTGCGCATCTCTATCGGCTGTTCGGATGCTTTTGCCAGACGGCTGAAGCTGGCCGAAAGATGATAGGTAGAATAAAACTGCAGAGCA
>JAFRGH010000015.1 GCA_017433945.1 Mogibacterium sp.
TTGGATCGGACATTCGTGTTTCAAAATCGAGAGCAACGGCTATACTGTTATAATCGATCCGTATGAGGATGGATATGTTCCGGGCTTGAAGCCGCTCAGGGAAAAAGCCAATGCTGTCCTGTGCAGCCATGAGCATGGGGATCATAACGCGAGAGATCTGGTGAAGATCGAAGCTGCAGGAGCTGATAAGGACTGTCCTGTTTCCGTAGAAAAGATAGAAACGTGGCATGATGAGGTCAGGGGCGCCAAGCGCGGTCCTAATACCATCCATATCATAGCTGACGGCAATATACGCCTCGCTCATATGGGGGATCTCGGCTGTGATCTGACAGATGAACAGATAGAGGTACTGAAGAATATTGATGTATGCCTGATCCCGGTTGGAGGGCATTTTACCATCGATGGGAAACAGGCAGCGTCTATTGTCCGTCAGATCGATCCGCGGGTGGTCATCCCGATGCATTACCGTGATGACATAGCGGGATTCGGTTTTGATGTGATCTCGCAGGTGGATGTGTTTGCTGATTGTATGGATCAGGCCGTAACTCTTAAGGGCAGCTGTATATCCACGGATAAGCTGCCGGATGCCCGGGTCATTGTACTTGAGCCTGCTAATAAGATGGACTGAATTATGAAGGTATATGTTATCGCCGATTTTTTGAGCGAAATAAACAAGACAGATATACGAAAGACCTGTGCAGAATGCGGATTTGAGGCTGCGTTTTATGACAGCGTGAGTGAGGCAGACGGCAGGGTTTCGGATGGAAATATAATCTACTGCACCAATGAAAGGCTGCTCCCGCAGATGAAGGAGCTGAAATGGGTGCACAGCTCTAACGCGGGCGTCGAACCGTTCATACGGACAGGGCTGTTCGGCGGAGGTAAAATCCTACTGACTAACAGCTCCGGCGCGTACGGACTGGCCATTTCCGAGCATATCATCATGGTGACGCTGATGCTCATGAGGCGCATGCCTGAGTATCTTGATTCAGCTGCAAGGCATGAGTGGCATGAGCATCTGGCGATCCGCTCGATCGCCGGCAGCAATATTGCTATAGTCGGCACGGGAAATCTCGGCAGAACGGCAGCGGAAAAATTCAGGGCGCTCGGCGCAGCGAGCATCACAGGCTTCAATCGCAGCGGCCGCAGCTGTGACGCGTTTGACCGGGTATACCGCTTCGAAGAGTTTGCAGACCGTATAGCAGGGACAGATCTGATCGTGATCTGTGTTCCGGGTACGCCTGAGACAGTAAAACTCATGGATGCAGAAAAGATCGCAGCCATTCCGGACAAAGCTTATTTTATCAATGTTGGCAGGGGATCGACAGTGGATCAGGATGCTCTTATAAATGCGCTCAATGAGAACAGGCTGGCCGGTGCGGCTCTGGATGTTATGGAGCCTGAGCCGCTGCCGCAGGATCATCCGCTCTGGACTGCGAAGAATATAATTATCACTCCGCATTGCTCGGGAGATATGGGGCTTGAGTATACGATAGACAGGACTGTGGAATTCTTTATCGATAATCTTAAAAGATATTCAAAGGGTGAAAAACTGATAAACCTTGTCGATATATCGGCGGGCTATTGAAGGCAGGAAACGGAGATAAGGGATTGATTAATCGAAATAGCAGAAATTATTGTATAAAGCGTAGCGCGGCTATACTGATAGTTATAGCCGCATTCTTATCGCTGGTCAGCGCCGGCGGTGCTTTTGTGTCTGCGGACAGCGATAACAAAAGCGCTGATCAGAGCGGAGCTGTACCGAAATACAAGACTCTCAAAGAACTGAGCGGTAAGCGTATAGGGGTCCAGGTTGGGTCTGTATTTGACGAATATGCAGAGGCTAAGATCCCGGATGTGAGGATCGAGTATTTCAGCACCTGTCCGGATGAGGTCAATGCGCTCAAGGCTTCAAAGCTCGATGGTATAGTATGCCTTGAATCTGCGATCATCCAGCTTCAGGGGCAGGCAGACGGCATTGTGGTCCTGAATGAGCCCGTCGGCGTTATTCCGCTTGGATTTGTTTATCCCAAAAATGAAAAGGGCAGGAAACTTGCCGATCAGATGAGTGAGTTCCTCGCAAAGCTGGAGGAAGAGGGAGAGCTCGAACGCCTGAAGGAAGTATGGAACGGAAATGATGAATCAGTCAAGGTCGTTGATGATTACAGCTCTTTTCCCGCTGACAACGGAACTCTGACCTTCGTAACAGAGGGCACGTTCCCGCCGTTTGACTATTTCAGAGATGGCAAAATAATAGGCTACGATGTAGATATCGCAGTACGCTTCTGCAAGGAATACGGTTACGGACTTAAGATCAAAGACATGAATTTTGACGCGCTGATGCCAGCGATACAGTCGGGCAAATTCGATTTCGCGGCTTCCGGCATAGCGATCACTGAAGAGCGCGCAAAAAAAGTCCATTTCTCATCGCCCGATTACTACCAGAATGCCGTAGTTGCCGTGCTTGCCGAGGGTGACAGCAGCGGCTCTTTCATCGCATCGGTCAGAGACAGCTTTGTCAATACATTTGTCAGAGAGCACAGATACATGCTGTTTCTTAAAGGCATACGAACCACTCTTGATATTACGGTTCTTTCGATAATATTCGGAACACTGCTCGGATTCATTCTCTACATGTGGTGCAGAAAAGGCGGCAGAGCAGCGAAGCTGATCACGCGCTTCTGCGTCTGGCTGGTGCATGGCTTGCCGGGCATCGTGCTCCTGATGCTGCTCTACTATGTAGTATTCGGGAAGACCGATATCAGCGGTATGTGGGTCGCAATCACAGGCTTCACCATGACATTCGCGGCCTCGGTATACAGCATGATAGTCTCCGGTGTAAATGCTGTAGATCCGGGACAGACCGAAGCATCGTATGCGCTTGGATTCACAGACACACAGACCTTTTTCGGGATAATACTGCCGCAGGCTGCAAAACATTTCATGCCGGCGTACAAGGAAGAGATCGTAACACTTATTAAGGCGACTGCCGTCGTCGGCTACATAGCCGTACAGGATCTGACGAAGATGGGCGATATAGTCAGGAGCCGTACCTATGAGGCATTCTTCCCGCTTATTGCCATTGCCGTCATATACTTCATATTGGCGGGGGTACTCAAGGCTGTCGTCGGAAGGCTGACAGTTAATGTCGATCCGGAGAAGAGGAGCGAATCAAAGATACTGAAGGGGATAAAGGTGAAATGATAGAATTCAGACATATGCAAAAAGCGTACGGCCCTTCGGTAGTGCTGAAGGATATAAACGCGACAGTAAATGACGGGGATTCGATCGCTGTGATCGGACCTTCGGGCACAGGCAAATCCACGCTGCTTCGGTGCCTCAATTTTCTTGATCCTCCGACGGGAGGACAGATATTCGTGAACGGCGAGGAGATAACCGCTCCCGGCTGTGATATAAACAAGGTCAGACAAACGATGGGCATGGTGTTCCAGTCGTATAATCTGTTCGGACACATGACTGTCATCGAAAACATAATGTACGCTCCGGTGAAGCTGCTCGGCATGAGCCGCCAGGATGCGTATGACAGGGGCGTGGAGCTGCTTGAGCAGGTAGGACTTGCGGACAGGACGCTGAAATATCCGGATTCTCTTTCGGACGGAAAGAAGCAGCGGGTCGCCATAGCCAGGACTCTTGCGATGGATCCGGATATCATACTCTTCGATGAGCCGACAAGCGCCCTTGATCCGGCCATGGTCGGCGAGGTGGAGGCTGTTATCGAGGATCTCGCGGCATCCGGAAAGACCATGATGATAGTGACGCATGAGATGAGCCTTGCCAGAAGGGTTTCGAACAGAGTGTTTTATATGGACGAAGGCCTGATATATGAGGATGGACCGACGGATAAGATATTCGATCATCCGGAAAAGGAGAACACGCGGCGATTTGTAAGAAAGCTCAAGGTGCTCGAGCTAAGTATAGACAGCAGGGATTTTGACTTTGTGGATGCAAGCGCTCTTATAGATAAATACTGCTTCAGGAACCATATCGCTTTCGGTACAGCGAACAGGATAAGATCGGCTATAGAAGAGCTCTGTGTGCAGATACTGCTGCCTGAGCTCAGCTCTCCGAAAATCAGTATCTGTGTCGAGTATTCGGAATCGGAAGAATATACGATCGTTACCGTAAAATTCCCTGATGCTTTCCGCCCGGATGATCACAGTGAGAAGCTCGCGTACCGTATGCTTATGGCCAATACAGAATCGCTCGAGTATTCGTACGACGAGTCGGAGGGCAGCACGGTGGTCATGAGACTGCGTTAGGAATAAATGCAGACGGTTCATGAGTCAATGCAGAAGGCTCACGAGCCGTCTGCACAGACTCACGAGCCGTCTGCATTGAAGTAAAAACACTTTGATTGAAATTGCAGATATGATATCATTAAAAAAATCATGATTAAAATATGAACAGAAAGAATAAGTGAGCCAGGGGTTCGTCCCCTGGCTCATCAAACAGAAGGATCAGTACCGAAGGAGACATAAACTTGTATTTTACATATGAAAGACCGGCTTTTGACGTGAACGACCCTGGAGAGATACAGAGAGTCATCAGAGAGGCTTATGAAAACGGACTCGAAAATGCACAGCTGAGCGTAGAGGACGGAAGCGGAAAGGCAGCGGATTATATACCGGAGCTCGCAAAAGCAAAGGCCGATGAATTTGGCCTCTGCGTTAAGGCTAATGACGGCGGCATGATATGTCACGGTGAGACGAAAAAGCGTTTTACGATTCAAAGCATAAGCAAGGTCATAAATCTGGCGGTATCTCTCAAATATTTCGGCTTCAGGGAGACCTTTTCATATGTACAGATGGAGCCATCGGGAGATGATTTTAACTCTATTATTAAACTGGATATGGTGAGCAATCTACCTTTCAATCCGATGATCAATGCCGGTGCGATACAGGTGATGAGCCTTTTGTCAGAAAACTTTGAATTTGAGGAGCTTCTGGATTTTGCCAGAAAACTATGCATGGATGATGATATTGTCCTGAACGAAGCTGTGTACCGCTCCGAAAGCAGGACCGGTGACAGGAACCGCGCTATCGCGTACATCCTTAAGAGTAAAGGCATACTGCAGGGCGATCCTGATAAGACACTGGACATGTATTTTAAGATGTGCTCTCTGAGCGTAAATGCAGAATCGCTTGCGGGGCTGGGGCTTGTCCTGGCAAATAACGGGCAGAATCCGTTTACGGGAAAACATTTTATCCATCGAGGATATATACGCACCATAAGAAGCCTTATGTATACCTGCGGCCTGTATAATGAATCGGGCAAGTACGCCGTCCTTGTCGGTATCCCTTCAAAGAGCGGAGTAGGTGGAGGCATTACAGCATGTGTCCCGGGGCGCTGGGGCATAGGCACATTCGGGCCGGCACTGAACAAAAAGGGCAACAGTATTGGCGGAATAGCAGCCCTTCAGCATATGTCACACATGCTGCATCTCAATACCTTCGATTGATGCTGTTTTTGCAAGGAGGACCAGATCAAATGCATAAAAAACCTATAACCAACAAGCTTCTATGGATCTTTGCAGTAGGACAGTTCGGATGGAGCCTGCTGTCCGGCATCGTTACAAACTGGATGGTCTACTATTATACCGGCAGCCCTGACGCGCAGAATCCGAACACAGGAATATTCGCTGCAGGCATCACGCAGCATCCGATACTTTTCAAGCTGACGCTTTTCGGACTCGTAATGGCTGTCGGACGTGTGTTTGACGCGATCACGGATCCGCTCATAGCGGGCTGGTCTGACCGCGCAAACTATAAGGGCGGACGTCGTATACCGTTTATGCGTACCGTCGCGGTTCCCTTTGCGCTGATCACCATCGGTCTTTTCACGCTGCCTCAGACAGGGAATTTGATAGTCAATGATGTGGTGCTGTTCGTGCTTCTGATAGTATTCTATCTGTTCATGACCATATTCTGCACGCCGTACAACGCTCTTATAGCGGAACTCGGCGACACACAGGAACACCGCATCAACGTATCGACATATATTTCCTTTACGTTTATAGCAGGACAGTCCATATCCTTTATGCTTCCTAATGTTGCCGGAGCGCTGCAGGGTACCTTCGGCCAGGCCGGTTCGGTTCGCATGGCGGTCGCTGTTCTGGCGACGATAGCATGTGTCGCCATGCTCGTGCCTTCGCTGTATATAAAAGAAAGAGAGTATATCGATTCAAAGCCGAGCGAGACGCCGGCGTTTTCGTCGCTGCTCAAGACATTCAAAAACGGCCAGTTCCGCCGCTTTGTGTACAGCGATGTCATATACTTCTTCGCGCTGACTCTGTTCCAGACAGGGCTGGCGTTCTATGAGACCAAGCTCATGGGCATTGAGGATACATGGACCTTCGTGCTCACAGCTACGATGACCTTCATAAGCGTGCTGCTGTATCCGGCAGTCAATAAGCTCGCGCCTAAACTAGGCAAGAAAAAGCTTATCATTACAGGATTCTTCGGTTATGCCGTCGTGTTCCTGATAACCTTCCTCTGCGGACAGGGTTTGTACTGGGGATTCATAGTCGCGGTATGCGCGGCTGTTCCGATGGCCATACTCGGCATACTGCCTCAGGCCTGTGTTGCGGATGTAGCCGAGCTCAGCCGACTCGAGACCGGAGAGGACAGAAGCGGCATGTTCTTCGCTGCCCGCACCTTCGCGTTCAAAATGGGTCAGGCTCTCGCTATGGTCGTATTTACCTCCATCACAGTGTCAGGCACGGCTGCGAGCTACCGGGCGACAGCAGCTGTGGCATTTGTCACCTGCGTCATAGGAGCGTGCCTGTTCTTCCTCTATAATGAAAAGATGATACTCGCTAAGATTGAGTCTATCAAGGCAGAGCAGAATAAATGATATCTGCAAATTGCGCATGCGAAATACTCAAAAGATATGCATAAGGCAGTGATCCGTTCCCGGGAGAGGAGAATGAGATATGGACAGAAACAAACTATTCACTGTGCTGCTGATCCTGTTGATGGTATTTACAGTGGCAGGATGCGGCAGTAAGGAAAGCGGAGAGCCTGCCGTATCGGATGATGCAGGCGCTGCAGAGACAGAGACGGCAGAAACTCTGACAGCTGATTCATTCAGGACTATGAGTGATGTTTTCGATCTCAGCGCGGAGGGTCTGGAGACTTCGGTTATGGATAATAAGGCTGTCTATGCGTTCAAATACGGAGATATATTCTATCGCGCTGTCGCGTCTATGACAGACGAGGAGCAGCAGGCATACATGGATGTCGATTTCAGCGATGACGACTATGAGGATCAGCAAAGGAGCATACTTGCGCCGCTTGCGATCGATCAGTTCGACAATCTGAATGAAAAGATGCTCAAACAGGATGAGCTCGATGCGCTTGCCGGCAGGACCGGTCAGGAGCTTATGGACAGCGGCTGGACCACCAGCGGCAATTTCAATCTTGAATCCAAAGAGATCTGGATGAATTACGGCCCGTTCATGTATGATGTCGTATTTGACGGCGAGTTCGATTTGACCGGCTATGATACTTCGAATATCGATGAATATGATGTCGATTCTGCTATAAAGGATATGCCTGTCAAATCAGTATCCTTCGACAGCCTCAGCAACGCGGCATACGATATTGAGAATTGATCGCTGCGGGAGCTAAGCGCCGGAGCAGATTGCCTGGTTTTGAAAAGGAGAGGAAAGCATTGATGGAGAATAAAGTAAAAAGAATTAGCGGCATCCTGTTCAGTCTTGCCATACTGGCAGGACTCATGCTTGTAAACCCGGCGCCTGCAGAGGCGGCAGACGGCGTTCCGTATGTAGTAAGGAGCTGGAACAGCTCTGCTGATAAAATTGCGGAAGAGACAAAGTACTGCACGGGCTATTCTATGATAGATGGCAGTACGGAGGAGATAAACGGCTGGTACCTGGTAACCGGCAGGATCGACAGCAGCAAGAGACTCAGGGTAACGGGCACGGCCAATATCGTCCTCGCGGATGGCGCCAGGCTGTATCTTAAAGACGGGATACATGTTCCTGCAGGCACGACTCTTAACATCTACGGCCAGGGAGGCGGCAGCGGTGAATTATACTGCGACGCTGACACCAATGACAACGCGGCGATAGGCTCGGATGAAGATGAAGGAAGCTGCGGTACGATCAATATATACGGCGGCAAGATAACTGCCGATGCCAATAAGCTCGGAACCGACGCTGCGGGAATAGGCGGCGGTGACGAGGGAAGCGGCGGCACTGTTGCGATCTACGGCGGCGAAATCACAGCCATAGGTGGTGACTATGGCGCCGGAATCGGCGGCGGCGATGACGACGGCAAGGGAACGAACGGCGGCACCGTAAGGATATACGGCGGCAGTGTTAACGCAAAAGGCGGCAAAAACGGAGCCGGAATAGGCGGCGGTGAAGACGGCAGCGGCGCAGATGTGGAAATATACGGCGGCACGGTCACGACTGCAGGCGGCGAAGGCGCTGCGGGAATCGGCAGAGGCGAAGACGGCGGCAGTGACGGTTCGCTGACTCTCGGTAAATACGTGACTCTCTACGGCGGTAACAGCGCTGATCCGGGCAACATCATTTCGGCATCGGAAAGATATCGGTATATGAACGCGAAGTTCTCCCGTCCGTACTTCTGCCGGTACGTGTTCCACACCGGTATGCTCTGCTATGTTGATGAAGACGACGGATATAAATTCGAACTCGATACAGCGGACATAATACTGAAAAAAAACGGCAGTGAGGTCGGCAGAGCAACGATCAAAAACCCGGACATATATGAAAACAATGTAACAATATACGCAAGCGATCAGGCTGATACTATTTGTATAGAAACTGATACTAAAATACTCACGGCGTTTGGTGATGTACGTACTTTAGAGAATGTCTCGGAGAGAGAACTGACGGGATCCGGGAACATAAAAGAGGAGATAGGTTATTATTCAGTAGACTTTTGTTGTAACTACAGCATTGATACAGTAGATACAGACGAAACAGAGAACCTCTCAATTATATTATTTAATGGTTTGAATAATGCCGAGCAAGCTGCAGCAGCTGCTGAGAAGCAGACGACGTCGATCAGGTCGGCAAAAGCACTGAAGGGCAGGAAGGTATCGCTCAAATGGAAAAAGGTATCGTCAGCAGACGGTTATCAGATCGAATACAGCGCCAAGGGTGAAAAGACTAAAAAAATCACTGTCAGCGGCGCGGCTGCAGTGACAAAGACCGTAAAAAAGCTTAAGGCAGGCAAGACTTACAGTTTCAGGATACGCCCGTATACTAAGGTCGCCGGCATGTCAAAGAACATATATGGCAAATGGTCAAAGGCAAAGACAGTAAAAGTCAAAAAGTAAAGCATCTAAAAAAATATAAATGAAAAAAATCGTTATTGCATTACTGATATCAATAATTGTGATCACCGGGCTGACCTTCGGGGCAGCCTGGTTTATGTATGGCCGTAATCCTGATGTCTTCCTGCCGTATACCAGGATAAACGGCATATATGTTGCAGGCCTGACTGCTTCCGAAGCGGAGGAAAAGCTTTCACAGTCCGTTAAAGACAGGAATTTCAGGTTTATATATGAGGACAGATCATATTCGGTGTCCATGAAATCTCTGAACTTTGATCATTCCGCTGAGCCGGCGCTGGAGTCAAGAACGATCATCGATCCGGTCAGGAGCCTTTTCAGGATCAGAAAAGATTATAAGATCCCGATGAATCCTGTCAGCTCCGATGAATTCCTCGATGATATCAAAGCTCTTCCGTTCTGTGATAATAAGGGTAAGGAAAAGACCAGAGATGCTTATGTTGATCTCTCGGATACTTCGTTCCGTGTCGTAAAGGAGCAAATAGGTACTGAGGTCGATCCTGAGAGAGTAAGAGATATAGCCTTTGCTAAGATATCAGACTGTCAGTATACAGCTAAGCTTACGCAGGATGACATTGTCAGACTCCCGGAGATCACCGAAAACTCGAAGGAATTAAAGGAGAGGCTTGAATACTGCAGGGATAATCTGTCCTTCGAAATAGAGCTTGTGACAGACGGTTATCCTACGATGATCAAACCTGAGGATCTCGATAAAATGGCTGACTACAGCGGGGATAAACCGAAGCTCAAAAAAAAGAAGATCGAAAAATTTGCAACCAAATACGCGTCAGGGTATAACGAATATAACGAAGATTACAGATTTATAACCCACAGCGGTAGGAATATAAGCGTCAAAGGCGTCAATTACGGAAAGGTATTGGACAAAGCCGCTTTGATCAGTGATCTGAAAAAGGCTCTCAAAAAGCAAAAATCTAAACAGATAGAAACAAGCTGGGCCCAGACAACGTACAGCGGCGGAACCAATATCGGCAACAGCTATATCGAGATATCCATCGATGCTCAGCATGTGTGGTGCTACAAAAACGGCAATCTTGTCGTCGACTGCGACTGCGTGACCGGCGCGCCCGGGCACGACACCTCAAAAGGCCTGTTCATCATACAGTATGTCACAGGCCCGACCACTCTCAGAGGCTATAACGGAGACGGAACCAAGTACGAAAGCCCTGTGAACTGCTTCATGCCTTTCTACGGAGGACAGGGACTGCACGGATCAGGCGGATGGCGCAGCAAGTGGGGAGGAAGCATTTACAAGACCAACGGTTCACACGGATGTGTAAACTGTCCGGACAAGGCTGCGAAAAAGATGGCCGATACCGTAGGATACGGATACCCGGTAGTCATCTACTGACTCTAATGATTTGTTAAGATTAGGCTTCATTGTTTCGACTGCGTTATGCTTATATTGTATTATTAACGTGTACAGATCCGATTATTCACCAATGAGAAATAGCTTCAGAGAATAATGTGATCATAAGAGACAGGAAGGTGATGAATGATGGGTATTTTTAAACGTTATGCAGCGATCATTGCAGCTGCAGCACTGATATTTACGGCGGCAGTGCCGGTCAGCAGTATCGGTGTTTATGCTGCTTCCGATAAGGCGGTCGTTAATAATACACAAAACACGGATAGTGCAGGGAGCGCAGATAATACGGGAAATGCGGACAGCGCAGCTGATCTCACAGCTTCTCAGGGAGTTACAACTGTCACTGTGAGCAGCACCAGGATAAACAAACGTCTTAATCAAAAGGCAGTTATCAAGGCGAGTATCACTCCCGTGTCAGGGGAAAGGACCGTAAAGCTGCAGCGCTATAATACATCCAAGTCAAAATGGAGCACTGTCAGTACGCTTACTGCTTCTGACGAGTCGGGCAGCGGTCAGGCTGAGCTGCGTTTTGAGGTTCCTGCGGAAAAGCGTAAAAAGACTACATCAAAATGGCGGGTATATGTATCGAAAACGGATAATTTTGCTTCGGCAAAGAGTAAGACCATCACGATCACTACACGAAATCTGAAGAGCGTCAGTCTTTCCGCAAAGGCGGCAGTCATCTACAGAGTAGACGGCAGGGGCCGCGGAACTATGATATATACGAAGAATTCGGGCACGGAGAGGGCTCAGGCGAGCACCACCAAGCTCATGACCGCGATCCTTGCCATAGACAGCGGCAAGCTCGGAAAGAATACTACCGTAAGCAAGCATGCTGCCGCGACTCCGTGGGGCAGCGGCAAGATGAAGGCGGGCGACAAGTTCAAAAACAAGGACCTGATGTATGCAATGCTGATGCCTTCGTCAAACGACGCAGCTACGGCAGTAGCCGAGATGGTGAGCGGCAGTGAGTCAAAATTCGTAAAGAAGATGAACTCGAAGGCGAAAAAGCTGGGGCTCACGCATACACATTTCCGCAATCCTCATGGACTCGACGCGGACGGCCATTATACAACTGCCGCAGAGCTTGCCGAGCTGACAGCCGAGGCATATACATATCCGCTGATCAGCGAGATATGGAATACCAAGGTAAAGACTATCAAGAGCCTCAAATATAAGATAAGCTGGACTCTCTGGACGACAAACGCCATATTCGGATACGACAGCAATTTCAAGGGAGGCAAGACCGGAACCGAGGACAATGCGGGCTGCTGCTTCGCGGGGGCGTATGAACTGAATGGAGTTACATACATCACAGTCGTGCTCGGCAGCGGATACGGATTCTCGAGATGGCTGGATACAAAAAAGCTTCACAGCTATATCAAAAGCTATGCGGAGAGCAGCTATTAGTTCCGAAAGAAACCGAATCAGAAAGATAAGCGTCGGAGCTGATGCATTATTAAGTAATGCAGTGAAGGGGAGAGAATTGATGGAACTGAGAGTAAAAAGAATTACAGGCATACTGTTCAGCCTTGCCATACTGGCAGGACTCATGCTTACAGCCTTGGCACAGCCGGCATACGCGGAGCCCGGTAACAATCAGCAATATGTTGAGAGAGGCTGGAACGGATCGAAGGTCGTTGAAAGCACAAAAACCGCCATTGACGTGGCGTGGATGACCGATGGACATACGCAGATGCACAACGGCTGGTGGTACACCCGCGATGTAAACGTGACGATCAACTACCGCGTCAGTGTCGATGCAGGCGCCACGGCCAACATCATCCTCATGGACGGTGTCACCATGACCTTCGCGGACGGAATCAATGTACCCGAGAGCAGCACATTGAACATCTACTGTCAGCAAGGCGGAAGCGGTGAACTGCACTGCATAGCTGACACCAACGACAATGCAGCGATAGGAGCAGATAATGAAGCCGGAGCTTGCGGCACGATCAATATTTACGGCGGCAAGATAACTGCTGATGCATCCCAATACGGTACTGAAGCTGCAGGCATCGGCGGAGGTGACGGAGGAAGCGGCGGCACTGTAAATGTATACGGCGGAGAGGTCAATGCCATCGGCAGTGAATGCGGCGCCGGGATCGGCGGCGGCGATGATGACGGCTGGAATACGCGCGCCGGCAAAGTAAGGATATACGGCGGTACAGTTAACGCTACCGGCGGGTATTACGGCGCGGGCATCGGCGGCGGTGAAGGTGCCGGTGGTGCTGTTGATGTCAAGATATACGGTGGTACAGTTAAAGCCACGGGAGGTGCAGGCGGTGCCGGCATCGGCGGCGGTATAGACGGCGCTAACGGTGACGCTAATGTAGAGATATTTGACGGCAATGTCACAGCACAGGGTGGTTCTAACGCAACAGGCATCGGCGGCGGAGAGAACGGCGGGAGCGTCAATCTCACTATGAAATGGGGCAACATTGTTGCACGGGGCAGCGGAAGCGCTCCGGCAATCGGCGCAAACAACGGTTACGAAGGAGGGACTGTGACTTTTGACGGTGCGCTTGTGCAGATGTATCCGGGCTCAGGTGCGAGGGCTGTTTATGCCGAAAATATCAACCTCAATAAGGGCTATCAGTCCGTTGCATATCGTCATAGTGAAAACGAAGCAATGACTTATGCAAGGGTAAATGGTAAACAACATGCAGATAACAGAATCTACCCGCTTTCGGAAGATAATATGCAGCTGGTAGAGGTAAAAAACTGCCATCATGAAAGCTTTACCTGCTATCCGGTGATCTGGTTTGGTCCCTAGCGGCACGACGTCTACTGCAATAGCTGCGATTACACTTATCGCGAATACTGTGTATTCAACGGCAGACCACGCAAATGGAACTGGTCCGGCGACTACTCAAGAGCGACAGCTGAAGTCCCTTGCAGTAAATGCTGGACGTCAGTATACAAAACTATTGGCGCAACAGTCACAAAAGAAGAGAAGGACGGCAAAATAATCTATACTGCGACTATACAAGCCGAAGGCAGAACCTACACTGATGTGAAAGAGGTCGTGATCGAACACGGAGATACAGACGAAACGGATAATCTCTCAAGTGTATTATATAATGGTCTGGATAATGCCGAAAAAGCTGCGGCAGCAGCTGAGAAGAAGACGACGTCGATCAGGTCGGCAAAAGCCCTGAAGGGCAGGAAAGCAGCGCTCAAATGGAAGAAGGTATCGTCAGCAGACGGTTATCAGATCGAATACAGCGCCAAAGGTGAAAAGACTAAGAAGATCAGTGTCAGCGGCGCGGGTAAACTGACAAAGACTGTTAAAAAGCTAAAGGCCGGAAAGATATACAGCTTCAGGGTACGCCCGTATACCAGGGTCGCCGGCATGTCGAAGATCATATACGGCAAATGGTCTAAGGCAAAGAAATGCAGGATTAAATAATAACTTGTTCATGAGAATGATTTGACTATCGAAAAAAACACTCATACGGGAGGATTAGTAATGACCAAAAGCGGAACTGTGAAATGTTTAAGAAGAGCATTTATAATGCTGTCGGTAATGATACTTGCGGCATGTATGCTGTGTACTCATTCTTTTGCGAGTGAAGATACATCCGATAGCACCGAAAATTTAAATCTGGGAACAATAAGAGTCAATCTGCACGGAGGAATGGATTTTGTATTCCAGGAGAAATTGCCGGCCCTCAGCAATGTTCTGGAAGGGCTTGTCGATGATGGATCAATAAAGCTGGACAATGATCTCTACGATCTTGATATGGACGGAATTCCTGATGTAAGATTTGAGCATGAGGATGAGGTACCGCCGGAGCAGGGATATAATCCTGAGATGCTCTGGTTTTATATGGATGAGAGCACCAATCTCGATGGTATGACATGGAGTATAGATGTTCCTAAGAACATTCAGGATTCTCTGCGATGGACCGGGAAGCCTTATTGCGAAAAGGTAGAGTTCGTATTTCCGACTCTGATCAGAAAGATCAGCATTACCCTGCCGCAGCCTCTGCATGGTACGAAGGTTTCCGTGCCAAAGGATAAGAACGGGGAATGGGAATACGAGAAGCAGACTAACAGTCCGGGCTTTAAGGTGCTAAATGGAAATAAATGGCTGTATTATTCCGCAGCATACTGGACTGTTGATACAAAATCGTACGAGCCGTTTACCGGTGTTATGACAGGCGGCGAAAGCTACCATGCGCTGGTATATCTGATACCGGAAGAAGAATACAAGATCGCAGATGATGTTAGTGTCAGAGTTAACGGGATACCGGTCAAGGTAGATTACTCGGTTCCTGTCGGTATAGCGATCGATGTTGATATGGAAGCATCATACACACCTGCAAAAGCCGCATTCAGCAAGATTAAGGGCGGCAAAGGAAAAGTGACTGCAAGCTGGAAGAACAACGGAAGCATGTACGGCTGGCAGCTTCGCTTTGTCAATACTAAGACCGGAAAAACAAAGAGCGTGAATGCAGAGCAGACCGAAAAAACTTTTGATAAAAAGACCATCAGCAGATCCGTTAAACTTAATAAGGGTAAATACAAGGTGCAGATACGCGCCATGAATGCATTCAGGGGAACTATACTATATGGTGCATGGTCAAAAGGCAAAAGCATTACAGTAAAATAAACATCTTAAACAAGTTATATAACTTATGGCAGCATCAAAACAGCCCTGCACAAGCAGTTACAGCTTGTGCAGGGCTGTGTGCATTCTTCATATAATTCTTCCGTATCATTCATCCTTTTCGTCTGCCTCAGCTGACATGGCAGCCTTCATTTCAGCTATCTCAGCGAAAAATATGTCGCTATCGTCGCGTTTATCGCCATTGCTCCGCCGTTGGCCGCAGTTGCGTGGAACCAGACGAAGCCCATGCTGACAGACGATTTGCGTTTAATTTTTTCTGAAGTATTGTCCTTGTCCCTCATAATGAGTTTATCCCCTATACCCCTTGAGCTTTTCAAA
>JAFRGH010000126.1 GCA_017433945.1 Mogibacterium sp.
TATGGTGAAAAATACAAATTGCTCTCTGAGTAAATTAAATATATTTGAATAAAGTATACAAAAGAAATAACGCGGCCGCAGTCGGGGAAACCACAGTCACGCCTTTTCTCTCATTATTATCAAAATCATCTTTGGGATGATGTCGTAATCATAATGTGTGGGGCCATGCGAGAGTCAATAGCTCCTGTGTCATTATAATGCCTGCCGCCGGGATTCGGTGTTTACATTTTTTGAACGCCCCTGTCGTTTTTCATAAATACACATGCTCTCACACTCAATTTAGAATATGGATAAGACTCAAATATATATCCGGCGGTCAATACCGGATACCGAGGTGAAAACTGACAATGAAAAACGAAGTGAAAGCTGATTTGGATAAGAAGGATCTGTTTACCATCGGTGAATTTTCAAAGGTTACGGGGGCGAGCATACACTCCCTTCGTTATTATGATGAGATCGGCGCACTCACTCCGGAATACGTTGATCCGCTGAGCAATTACCGCTATTACAGTTTTTCCCAGCTCAGCCGTCTGTTCGCTATCAATATCTGCATCGATTCGGGAATAAGGCTCAACGATCTGGATGATTTCATTAAAGACGATTCCATAGACTACGGCAAGCTGATATGCGACAGCCGCGATGCAATAGACAGCCGCATTGAGGAGTTCCTCTCCCATAAGGCTTCGCTTTCAAGAATAGAAAAACTGATCGGTATCAGGGATGCCATATTGAACAGATCCGAGACCACAGTGCATCTTGATGAATTCACTGTGTGGGCCGTTCCTCATCAGGGGACTGACGGATTTTTGCAGGGCAATACAGATACAAGCCTTAGCGATCAGGAGCTTCTCATCAGGATATCTTCACAGGCCCGCAAAAAAGGAGTGCGGATTTCCCCTGTCTGCTTCGGACTGATCCGCACAGGAAAAACCGCAGTATATGAATTTGCCCTGCTCCCCGACAGCATATGTGCAGGCGGTCTCAACTGTAAAGCAGGCGATGCTGCCGGGACAGCCGATGATCCGCATTTTCTCACTATTCCGGCCGGAGACTACACGATCCGGAGGACTTCCGGTATCGGAATAAGCCAGGAATCTGCGGCAGAAACAGCGGGAGAGGGAGAGGCAAAGACAGAGGCAAAGCCTGAGGCCGGATCAGAAACAGTATCCCGGAATGAGGCTTCGTCAAACGGCGGACCCGGGCACGGCAGAATAATCATGTCCTGTGCCATCGCCTGTGATGACCCTGCAAAAAACATCTACTGTACCATCAGCAGCATCTGACCGGGAACAGCTGAAGCCGTTAAAAAATCCGGTGTCCGTGATCTCGTGATCACAGCACCGGATCTTTTATTATGACGTTATTGATATGCGGTTTTTCTCCCCTTGCGCTTCCCGCAGACCGGATCGCATCGGGCCTTCAGGGGCCTTCAGCAGACACCGGCAGCTGCTGCATTAAATGTGAGATTGCCGCAGATCTTGCTATGCTATGCAGCTTCGCCCTTCTTGATAGCGTCGTGAAGGAAGAGGAAGGATGTGATGTAGCATACGCAGACTACCATGATGGTGAGTGTGCGCAGGCTCATGCTCTTTACGATGAAGTAAGCAAGGAATACGCCGATAGCTCCGCCGATAGCCTGTGTCCAGCATGCAACAGGGTCATATCTTCCCTCCTGGATGAACTTAGGGCCGTTGCCGAATGCCATCAGGAATGCGCAGGAACCCATCATAGCAGGGAACGCGCAGCCTGTGTCGAGTCCGAGCAGTACGCAGAGAGCCATGCACGGTGCGTAGAGACCTACGCCGATGGACATCAGAGCGCCGAGGCAAAAATTAGCAACGATAGCGATTACGAGCTTGACTCCGCGAAGTCCCATAGCTGTTCCGATCTCACCGAAAGGTCCTACTCCCATTACCTTGCAGAGCATTACCGATGCAAGAATGAACATACCTACAAACAGAGCGTATCTTACTTTTTTACGGTTGAACTTGGATACAACGCCTGCCATTGTGTAAGCACCTACTACGGAAGCTACGATCATGGATACAAGAGTGAGCAGATCCATATCTACGAATCCGAAGAAAAGGAACGCCTCGATACATACAGGAACAGTGTCTCCTACGTTCAGTGTTCCCGGGATGTTGATATCATCTACGGATTTGGTCAGCTTGAATGCTGTTGTAGATGGTGCATATGATCCGATTCCCAGAGTATCGAAAAAGTTAGCAACGATTCCGATGATCATGGTGGAGATGAGATTCTTCTTCTCCATACCTCTTGCCCATGTTTCCTGGAAAGTGAGACCTGTTACAGGGTCCTTGTCTGTATTGGTAGCCATCTGCTTCTGTTTTCTGTACATCAGTACTACGCAGAGGACAACACCGAACAGAGATAATGCTTTAAGTACTATCATATAAAACCTCCTTGTAATTGATCCATTATAAAAACGAAACCTCTCTGATGGTCAGTATAGAGTCTCGCATCATGCGAGAGTCAACAGATTGTAATAAAAGATTAAAGTATCTATAAAAAGCATCAAAAAATCTAATAGCAGCTGTCGCTTTGACTTAATATAACTTCTTGACTCTCACGCACTACTAGAGTTTAAATTCATTTTTGTTTATTCCGCGCAGCTCTCTGCCGGTCACCTTCACCGGTCATTTGCGCCGGCCGTATATGATCATTTTCGTCGGCCAGTGCGACGGCCGTTTATGATCTTATTCGTCAGCCAGTGCGGCGGCCTCTTACCCGCGTGCCGCGATAAGAAATTTGCTATGAATGATTCGTTACTGATTGTTATTATCAATTAGCAAGCTTCGCTGATTTAAAGTAATATTGAGGTCAGCATCGCTGCCGAAAAAATCGCTGCCCGGTGCGAAGCTTATACAGCCGATGCGGAGTTAAAAGCAGAACGCAGCTGTGCTTATTCAGGAAGGTCATGGGATGGATAATAAGAAGCTTTACGCATTTTTAAAATCTGCAGAAATAGGCAGTCAGGCGGCTGCCGCGGACGCTCTCGGCTATACGCCGTCGGCGGTAAGCCAGCTCGTAAGCTCACTCGAAAAGGAGCTTGGACTGACTCTGCTTGAAAGGTCATCAAAGGGAGTGAGCGTGACTGAAGAGGGACAGGGTCTTATTCCTCTTATTAACGATTATCTTGCTCACGAGCAGAGGATCTACGATTACGCAGCCGATATAAACGGACTATTGACAGGATCGCTCGCCATCACGGCATATCCGAGCGCTGCTACCAACTGGCTCCCGGAGATCGTCGGCAAATTCAGCGCGGATCATCCTGAAATACACATCACGATAATGGAGTGCATTCGTTCGGATATTTATCAGAACCTCGACAATAACACCGCAGAGCTCGGTATACTGACATACGTGGAGCCGATGCCATACGAATGGATACCTCTGGCGGACGAGCCTATGCTCGCAGTCCTGCCCGAGGATCACCCTCTCGCAGCATCGGATTCTTATCCGGTGGCACAGGCTGCCGGGGACAAATTCATACTGACCTCGCAGGGGCAGGATGTGGAAATTCTTAATATTCTGCGCAGAAACGGCGTCGAACCGGAGATACGCTACACGACATACGATACCCCGGTCACACTTGCCATGGTGCAGCAGGGTCTCGGTGTCAGCATCGTAAATGATCTGAGCGCGCGCAGGTGGAACGATCATATTGTCAAGCTTCCGCTCGATCCGCCTGAAAAAATAACATTCGGTATAGCCTTCAAGTCCTACGACCAGCTGTCGACAGCCGCCCGAAAGTTCCTGGACTATGCCGTAAAGTATCTGACCAGAAGCGAGGCTCGCTGAGGCTAACTGAGCCTCGCTTTGTCACGCGCCTCATACTTCACACTTCTTGCTTCATGCTTCATCCCTGCGATGTGCATAACTTCACACCGATCCATGGATCCATGCCAATAAAACAGCTCAGTGACCGTCCGGAAAACGGATCACCGAGCTGTTTTCGTTAAATACGATACGGAACGCAAACCAGAACACGATCTAATACACGATGCAGTTTAGATCAGATGCAGGTCTCCTATGAACGGGAGCGGTTCGGAGCTCCCCTTGAAGGCACGTATTATGCCTATGAACCAGAATACGGTCACAGCGCACCATGCTATTCCGCGTATAGTTCCCTGCATCGGCAGACCCGGGATCATAGATATTGCCGACCCCGCTATAGAAGCTATGTTTATGATAAGCGACTGATTGATGTGATGCGTTTCAAAATCATCGTTTTCGTCTCTCATAACGAAGGCTGCTATCCAGCCTACCCATGTAAGATATGATATTACCGCTACAGTCTTAGGGTTCTTCATTTTATTTGCCTCCTTTACTTAGTAATCCTTCAATTGTTTCCGCGACGGCGGAGGCCGTATCTGCTGCCGTCATCGTTACCGCGCTGTGCCTGCTCTGTGCCAGTTCGCCCGCAGCGCCGTTGATATAGGCGCCGGCTGCAGCTGCCAAGGTCAGATCCTCTGCATTCACACAGATGGCCGAGAGTATTCCCGAAAGCACATCGCCGCTTCCCGCGGTAGCCATGCCGGGACATCCCCTGTCTGTGAAAAATACTCTGCGTGATTTGCTCAGGCTTCTTTCCGGTTCTGTCACGACCGTTGTACTGCCCTTGAGCAGGACTGTCGCCTCCAGCTCATCGGCAAGCGGTGCAGCTGCCTTTGCCGGATCCGCCTTGATCTCTGCCACTCCGAGTCCCGAAAGCCTCGAAAACTCTTTGACATGCGGAGTCAGCACGAGACGCGCTTTTGAATTCCTGATAATGCCGCGGTCAAGTCCTGCCATTGCGTTAAGTCCGTCCGCGTCGATTATCAGGGTCCTGTCGTAGTGTTGCAGCAGAAATTCCACCGCCTTTGCCGTTTCCGGCGTGTTTGCTATGCCCATGCCGAAGGCTATGCAGTCATAACGTCCGCATATGGCCGCAAATTCATCCTCGGCGAAAATCATCCTGCCGCTGCTGTCGCTCAGCGGTATCAGTGTAGCCTCGAGTATTGAATTCGCTATGACCGGGCATATGCTGCGCGGCGCGGCGATAGATGCCACTCCCGCTCCCGACCTCATGGCAGCGTTTGCCATGGCCGCGAGCCTGATCGCGCCGCTGTATTCGATCGACCCGCCTATCAGCGCGACATACCCGAAATCGCCCTTGTTGCAGTCAGCAGGTCTGACGGGGAAAACTGTTCTTGCATCTTCCTCTGTGATATATTTCCTGTCCGTTTTCATGTATTCGTATATTCTGTCTAACGTCTTTTCTGTCTGTCGTATATTCTGTCTATTGCTTTTCTTTATGTCGTTTTTCTGTCTGTCGTTCTCTTCGCAGCTTGCGGGCGCAGGCAAGCACCTGCTTCAGCGCGAGATCCTTTTCAATGCCGGCAAGTCTAAGCTTATGAGCATACGCGAGCATTTCGCCGAAATCCTCTCCCGGCTCTAATCCCGCTTCTATCAGGTCTCGTCCCGTTACATGCGGCTTCGCCATTATTGCCCGGTAGGCGTCCAGCCTCTCAAACAGGAATCCGCTGTCCCCTGAGAACGGATCAGAGCCCGAGATCACCGGTCTGTCTGCAGCCGCAAAATAGATCAGGTCCTCGGGCGCTTCGGCTGCGTCAAACATTCTGTTCGTAGATTTGAGTGCAGGCTTTGAATAAGCGAGCACATTGGGCCGCATATGAAGCGGCACCATATTGAGCACGTAGTCGATAACATCCTTTTCGCCTGTGATCCGCCTGATAAAGCTTTCGACCAGAGGGAGGCCCTTTGTCTCGTGCTCGTATGAATGGATGCGGCCTTTGATGAATTCCGTCGTGCTGATCTTGCCGAGGTCGTGGGTCAGGGCAAGCATCATGAATCGGTAAGGCTCCGAGGCCCGGCCGCGATAGGCTGCTGCTCTGTCAAGTACCTCCATCGAGTGATTCCATACATCACCCTCGGGATGAAATACGGGATCCTGCTCCAGCCCTATGGTCTGCCCGAGCTCCGCGAACCAAATGCCAAGCTGCTGCATGCTCCTGAGCGTCTCGAAAAACACTGAGGGCCTGTCTGCCTTGAGCAGGGCTTTTTTGAGCTCTTCTTCTACACGCTCACGCGACAGCGCCGAAAGATCTATTTTGCTGCAAAGCTCAAGGGTATCGGACGCTACCGCAAAGCCGAAGCGGGCCGCGAACTGCGCCGCTCTCAGCACTCTAAGCGGATCCTCTATGAAGCGTTCGGCATCTATATGCCTGATCATCTTTTGCTGCAGATCTTCCAGTCCGCCGAAATGGTCGATCACCTCGCCTGTCAGGACATCCTGCATCAGAGCGTTTATTGTAAAATCGCGCCGTCTTGCGGCTTCGTATGTTCCTATGCAGGGATCGATCTCTATTTCAAAGTCCCGATGCCCCCGCGAGACGCCCGGGCCGCCTGCAGCGGCTGTTTCTGCGCGGCTGCCGCTTGCCCGTTCCCTGCGAGGCATGGCTATATCTATATTCTCGCCTGCCAGAGAGAATACACCAAAGCTTTTGCCGTATGTAAGTGGCCGGCCGATCTGTTCCAGTATCGCGTAAAGCTGCTCCGGTTCAATGCCGTGGACCTCAATGTCGATGTCCTTTGTTTCGGCAGCACTTGTATTGACGCCCTTTATACCGGTGCCGGTGCTGTCTTTTTCAAGCATGCGGTCACGCACGTATCCGCCCACATAAAACGTCCTGCCGCCCTCTTCATTTACCATATGCGCGATTCTTACAGCAGTTTTTTCCATAAGCATTTCATAGCACTTCGCTTTGAGCCACTCGGTTTAAACTATCAGCGAGCCGGGTTTTTACTTTCGGGCTTTAATTTTTTCCGGCTTTATTCATGCCTTATCCGGGCTCTGGTTTATTTCTTCATCGTACTGCACCGATATGTCAACTCCGTTGACCGTGACGCTTTCGCCTACGGGCACAAGCAGGTATGTCACTCCTTCTATCGTCCTCGTTTTGAGTCTCACGGCGTTCGCAGGATCCGTGACTATTTTTGACTCGGGAGTTTTGATCTCAAAAGCCCTCTTTTGTATCAGATTGTTTATGTTGAGGTCGCCGGCACCGTCAAATCTCTCGCCTGCCGACACTCCGAATTCCTTAATCTTTTCGGCAGAAATACCTTTGTCTGTCAGGATATCCTCTACATCCTCTATGGATATGCGCGGGATCTCCTTTGATCCGTCCGCCTCGGTATCCTCGGCCTTTGCCGCCATCCTTGCCTGCAGCGAGGTGACTATATCCAGACTGCACTCATCGCCCAGACTCTCCGCGAGGACCGAATTAAAGGTCTCTTTTTGCATTTCTGCTGCCATTGGCGGACGCTCTGTCATGAAAAGGCCGCTGATCAGCTCGCTGTGATTGATCGACGCGCTCTTTGAATAGTACTGGGTGCGGTAGATGTCCGAGCCTCCCTCATCGAGCACAGGAAATATAAATCCGAGTGCCGGAGCGGCAAGCAGGGTACCGGTTGAGATCCCGCGGAATTCCTGCTCCTGCGCTATGTACTGCAGAGCCGCCTTTGACGTCTTGACCGGGCAGATCGCGCAGATGAAATACTCGAACTGCTCATTTGATTCCTCTGACCATTCCTCGTCTCTGACGTCCTTTGTCTTAAGATCGTATGTATCCGCGGCCAGCAGTATCACATAGCTGTCGCCGTCCATTTCGAGGTTCTCGATTATCCTGCTGTACAGGAGATCTCTCATGGCAGAGTCCTTGAGCTGCGTGGACTTAAGCGCCATCAGCAGCTTGTGTTCGTCAGCCTCGCCCACCTTGTCATGCGGAAACTCGATGTCCACCAGGTTCCTTTCGAGCGTACCGGACAGGACTTTTTTGAGCATTCCGGCGTACATTTCGCGCTCCTCGGTCTCCATATCGAGGACCGGTATCTCCATAGTTGTAACTATTTCCTTAGCGCCGTTGACATAGCAGCCGTATATGCTGCGAAAATTGTCAAGCGTCGTGTCTATGCGTTTGCGTATCCTTCTGTTATCTTCAGGTCTCACCGATGTATATCTCCTTCACTGTTCTTTTTCTTTCTGATTTCGCGCATTATACGCGTTTGTACGCTTAATGCGCACCGCGCACCGTTTGCATCGCGCGGTTTGCGCGGCGGAACAAGTATACCACACGAGATCCATTTCACAACAGCCAGCCTTCGATCATAGCATATATTATTATCTAACGGTTTTACCTGATCTTTTATCTGATAGTAGCAATATTATGTGACGCAAATGTGGCACAAGTATGAAATACTGTGACGGAACAGAAAGGATACGAGGAGTTTTGTTTTTTCAAAACTCCTCCCGTATCAAAGGCATGAACAGCCGTGATATAATACTGATCACAAGTTTTCGCTTTATAGGTTTTCGCCGCAATGCAGGGTTCGTTGATCTGCGGCAGTGAGAGCTTTCATTCGGGATGGTTTAAATTAGTATACGAAAAATAAATGTCAAACATTAAAGCCAGGATTACAGAAGAGAGCGCAAAGGCATGTTTCGGAAGCGGATTTGGTATCGCTGAGCAGTTTTGCGTCGAGGGAGAAATCGAGAGTGTCGTTCCGTTCGGAAACGGCCACATAAACGATACTTATCTGGTAACTGTACGTGACAGCTGCAGGACGCACAGCGATCACAGCAGTCATGCTGACGAAAGTGTGAGCCGCAGCAGCTGGACGCACAGCGATCCCGGCAGCGGCGCAGTCGTAAACGCATGCAGCCGTTTTGTCCTGCAGCGTATCAACTCTGATGTTTTTAACTCACCTGAGGATGTGATGCATAACATGGGAGTGGTGACTGAACATATCAGGCAGACAGGTGACCGGACACTTAGCATAATTCCTGCGCGGAGCGGAGAGCTCTTTTGCAGGGACGGCGATGATCACTGGCGCATGACCGCGTTTATCGAGGGCACGCACAGCTGTGAAAAGGCCGACGATACTGCTGCCTTCGGAGAGATCGGCAAAGGCTACGGCCGCTTCCTTGCTCTGCTCGCAGACCTTCCCGCGGATTCACTCAGCGAGACTATAAGCCATTTCCACGATGCGAGGCACAGATATGACGAGCTGATGGCAGCCTGCGCTGCAGATCCGGCCCGCAGAGCCTCCGCTGTTTCTGCAGAAATAGATTTTGCAGTGAGGCGCGAGGCTATGACGGACACGCTGAACGACGGCGTCGCCTCCGGGCGTCTGCCTCTCAGGATCACCCATAACGACACAAAGATCAACAATATCCTTATGGACAACGAAAGCGGTAAAGCTGTATGCGTGATCGATCTGGATACCGTGATGCCCGGACTTGTGATAAATGATTTTGCTGATGCTGTACGCTCAGGCGCATGCACCGGCTGCGAGGACGAAAAGGATCTGAGCAAGGTGGAGCTTGACCTGAAGCTATTCGAAGCCTTTGCGTCCGGCTTTTTCAGCGAATACAGATCAATAGGCAGGACCGAGCTCGACATGATCCCCGACGCGTGCGTTCTCATGGCTCTTGAATGCGGCATGCGCTTCCTCACCGACTATCTGCAGGGCGATATTTATTTTAAAACTGATTATGAGGCTCAGAATCTCGACAGATGCCGGGCGCAATTCAGGATAGCAGAGGATATGGAACGCAAAAAAACAGATATGCGCAGCATCATTCAGCGCATATCCTCACAAATGAGTCAGTCTTATTAATACAATCTATCATACATTCTATCAGCTTAGCACACGAATCAGCACACGAATCAGCACACGAATCAGCGTACGGAGCCTGAGGCATTCTCAAAGCATCCTGTCGATGGCGCTGTAGAGCTGTGCTTCGTATTCATCCTTTGCGGCGGCGGATTCACTGCAGCCTTCCGAGGTATACGTCCTCCTTGATGCGCATTATGGAATATAACATGTCCGTGAAGGGCGCGGCTACTCCGTTTTTTTCCGCAAGGCGCTTTATGTATCCTGCGATGTATTCGTTCTCGGTCGGTCTCTTGTTTATGACGTCTTCGAGCATGGATGTGCGCTTTGATTCCCTGTATGTCATAAAATATTCCATGACGTCAGCTATGTCGGCAGCTGTGATCAGCACATCCTCAGTTGCGGCGACGAACCTGAATTCCTGCATTATAGTCCGGCAGACTTTCTGCGCCTCCGGCGAATTTCTGAACATAACGTAGTCAAGATCCGTGAGCGCCGTGAGCGCGTTGCCCGCAACGTTCAGCATCAGCTTGCACCACATGGCGTGCCTGATGTCCTCCGACAGCACGCACGGAACTCCGGCCTTTTCGAGCAGCTCGTATATGTCGACCGCATAGGTTTTGTAGTCGGCGTGGCTCTTGCCGAGATAGTACGTTCCCGGATTCTGGTACACGATATCGTAGTCGTATATGCGGGTATTCGGGCCCTGCGCAAATCCCTCCAGCACGATATTCTCCGGGAATCTCTCTCTGAGGAAATCGTAGGAATACAGTCCGTTCTGCAGAGGCATGAGCAGGGTGTCATCGCTGATCAGATCGTCCATATCTCTGAAAGAGCTGTCCAGGCTGTAGTTTTTTACACAAATAAACAAGACGTCCAGCTTCTCACCACTGTGGTTTTCCGGCGTTATCACCTTTGGATCGAAACGGTTTCCGTTTATGCGTATCCGGCCGCTTTTGAGCCTTGCGGCATGCTTCTCGTCAGATACCAGGATGAACCTGTCGCCGTAATATTTATAAAGCAGTTCCGCAAGCGGAGCTCCAATGGCTCCAAGACCGATAAGTCCAATATATCCTTCACTCATTGATTCTACCTGTATAAATCTATTGTATCACTATATGGTTTTGCTTTTTTAAGCACAGGGACTGATCCCGTGTCAGATCAGTCCCTCGACTATACTAACACAGAGTCTTTGCAATAACAATCCAAACAGCCATAAGTCAATCGCGATTCGGGTGAATTGCAACGCCGGTTCTGATGCTTATTCTGATTCAGGTTTTGAATATACGCCGGTCAAATGGTAACATAAGCAGGATAAAATGCAAAGCTTGTGAAGGAGAATAAAATGAACAGACAATACAAGGCTGCTGTCTTTGATATGGACGGCACTATTCTGGATACTGTTGAAGATCTGAGAGATGCGCTGAACCACTCGCTGTCGCGCTTCGGGCATCGAGCAGATTTTACCGCGGAGGATACATGCGCTTTTTTCGGAAGCGGCGCGCTTACCGCTGTCAAGAGGGCTCTTGCGGCCGAGAGCGGTCTTGCGTATGAGGATCTCCTCAGGATAGGCACCCCGGATGAGCCCGAGCTTCCTTATGACCTTAAGACCGCCGAAGAGATACTTGATTACTATAAGCCGTATTACGCTGAGCACTGCGCGATCAAGACCGGTCCGTATCCGGGGATTACGAAGCTGCTTAGCGATCTCAGGGCTGCCGGAATAAAGACGGCCGTCGTTTCGAACAAGCCCGACGAGGCTGTCCAGACCCTGTGCCGCGATTATTATGAAGGCTGCTTTGACCATGCGGCCGGAGAGAAAGCGGGAATAAGGAGGAAGCCGGCTCCTGACATGATAGACGCCGCGCTCAAAGATCTGGGCATAGATGCAAAGGAAGCTGTCTATATAGGGGATACCGAGGTCGACATCGAGACCGCGGCAAATTCGAAGCTCGACTGCATATGCGTCGAATGGGGATTCCGCCCGCGCAGACATCTCGAAGCCTGCGGAGCAGAAATGATCGTCGCATCGTGCGACGAGCTCGCGGCGCTGCTGCTGTAGCTTTCATCCGCGCAGCACAGCAATTTCAGCGGCTCAGCGCCGCTTTTTTGAGCGCTGCTTCAGCGCTGCAGCCTGAGCGGCAGCTCCATATGATTAGCCTCGAGCAGCTCCCTGTCGCTCAGGATCGCCGAGGCATCGCCCTGAGCTGCTATCTTTCCGCCGGAGAGCAGTATCACTCTGCTGCAGGTATCCATGATCATGTCCAGATCATGTGAGGTGATGATGCGCGTCTGAGACAGTCCTTTGATCGTATTGATCACGACCCGGCGGTTGTAAGGATCGAGAGCGGAGGTCGGCTCGTCCATGAGTATGGCTTCCGGCTCCATAGCGAGGACGGTGGCGATCGCCGCCATGCGCTTCTCCCCGCCCGAGATCCTGTGATTGTATCTGTATTTCAGCTTCTCGAGACCCAGCTGAGCAAGGACTGCATCCACCCTTTTTTCGGCTTCGTCACGGCTCAGCATGTAATTGAGCGGCGCAAACATCATGTCCTCGTAGACTGTAGGCATGAACATCTGATTATCGGAATTCTGCAGCACAAAGCCGAGCTTCTTACGGACGGCAGCAAGGTTCTTTCTGTCCACGATCAGATCATCCACGAGTATGCGTCCCGACTGCGGGGTCACAAGTCCCAGCATCAGCTTCATAATGGTTGACTTGCCGGCGCCGTTGGCTCCGATCAGCCCCACGGATTCTCCGTCCCCGACGCGGAACGAAAGCCCGTCGATCACGGCTTCTCCCCGCTCATATGCAAAACTGACATTTTCAAATTCGATCATTTTTCTTTTCCTTTTTACATGGATCAGCGCACAAACAGCTTTCCCAGCAGCTGCGACAGATCGACCCATCTTACCAGTACAAAAAAAGAGCAGCTCGCTATAAGGAACGCAGCGTCTTTGCCGCGAAACGGCGTGTGGGGCGCATAGTGGAAATGCTGGTGATAGCCTCTCAGCAGCATGCTCGCGTAGAGCTCCTGCGCGCGGTCCATGCTCCTCAGAAGCAGCTGACCGAGAAACGAACCCCACGCGGAAATGTGTATGCCTTTTTGCCCCGGAGCTCTCAGATGATAGGCGTCAGTCATTATGCCGAGTTCCTCCGTCATCACTCCCACATACCTGTAGGTGAGCAAAAGAAGCGTGACAAGCATGCGAGGCACATGCAGGCGCCTCAGTGATGCGCAGATCGAATCAAAGGGAGTCGTTGCCACCAGCAAAAATGAAGCCATCAGGCAGAGCACGCCTTTGAGCATCAGCGTGAACATGCTGATAACGCCGCCGGATATGCCTAAGCTGCCAAGCTGTATCACAATTGCGCGATCAAAAAACGGATTAAAAATACCGACAGCCATCACGAGAGGCAGAACGATACGCAGCTTGTAAAAGCATGTGCGTATCGGTATTCCGCTCAGCTGATACATCAAAACAGGCTAGAGCAGCATCGGAACCAGGCCGCTCTGGTCGTATTTGTCAAATGACATAACCGTCAGTATGTATACTATTGTGCTTATCAGCTTTGCCGTGGCATTGAGGCCGTGGACAGGCGATCGCTGCACCGCCAGCTCGTCCATCTGCCCAAGCTCGGCAAGAGCTTTTTCCATTTTATTCATTCAGTATCAGTCAGGCCTTGCTTTGCTCGCTGCCTTTGCTGTTTCTGCTCTTTTTGCGGAAAAATCCTCCTATGACGCATATCAGTATGGCGACGCCGGCTACTATTGCCGATCCGACTATGCCCGAAACGCTCGTGCCGGCAGCGCTTTCGCTGTCCGGGAACGCATAGTCAGGCAGAACAGAGGTCTTTTCCTGTATTTTTTCCGCCTTATCAGCTGCGCTGCTGGATACACCGAAATTTTCCTCATCGAGGCCCATGTTTGCCTGATATCCGCCGTCAGCATTTCCGAAGAGCGCCCATTCGAGTCCGTCAGGATTGCTGCTGGCAAAGAGGCTGAGCCCGCCTCCGATTACCAGAGCAGCAGCAGCAAGGACAGCGACTGTGGTTTTGAAAGAGCGCTTTGCCTCAAGGCCGCTTGTTTGCGCATCGACTTCGCGGATCATTTCCGGTCTCGATTCGAATACGAACGTAAGCACAGCCGCCGTGATAAGGCCCTCGATCAGTCCTATGGCAAGATGTATAGGCTGCATCAAGGCTGCAAAAGCTCCGAACGGAAGCTCTGTAATACCCGAGAGACTTGTCTCAATAACGACCGAAAACGCGCCGAGCTGCAGTGTTATCATACAGCCGAGTATCGATGCGAATATGATGCGTTTTCGCACCGCGGATCTGCCCTCACCGAATAAGGAGCTGTGCATCAGCGGTTTCCAGATCAGGTAATAGCCGACAAAGCATCCGTAAAACGCCATGTTCCAGATATTGGCCCCGAGCGCCATCAAGCCCCCGTCGGCAAAGAACAGGCATTGTATTGCAAGCACCACGATCATGGACAGGAACCCCGCATATGGTCCGAGCAGCGCGGAGAGCAGCATACCTCCGCACATATGACCGGACGAGCCTGTGCCCGGGATCGTATAGTTTATCATCTGTCCTGCAAAAACAACGGCAGCTGTTACCGCCATTACCGGCAGCTTTTGCGGGTCATCATCTTTTTTGAGCTGGTGTATCGAAACGCCTGCTGCCGCGCCTGACGCGACGTACATCGTTGCTGCTACAGCCGGAGCCAGCAGCGCATCTGCCATGTGCATACAAAACCTCCCGACAGCCTTTCCGGAGCATCCGGATCTATTGGCCGAATATGCCGGCCGGATACCCCGACCGTCTGAAAGAGATTATAGCGGTCCGATACGGAGTCGGCAAGCCTCCCCGGGGGATACGGATGAGTCAACGGGGGACGGTTTTTTGACTCATTATGCGAATTGTCTGATTATGCGAACGGATTCTCTGACGGATACGGCAGACTTGCCGGACGGTTGTAATCCAGATCCTCATACGGCACTCCAATGTACTTGAACACCTCGAAAAGGAGCTTGCCGAAATGGCCGAATGCCACCGCGCCGTGATGCGGATAGTTCTTTTCGATCAGGACATGTCTGTAGAATCTGCCCATTTCCCTGATCGCGAAAACTCCGATAGAACCGAAGGATCTCGTTGCTACAGGCAGGACCTCGCCCTCTGCGATGTAGGCCCTCAGTTTGTTGTCAGCTGTGGACTGCAGTCTGTAGAACGTGATATTGCCCGGAGCGATGTCGCCCTCGAGTGTTCCGTTGGTGACCTCGACAGGCAGGGATCTCGCCATGATCTTCTGGTTCTTCATCTCGCATGAGCTGAGCTTAGTGGAGCATGTGTTTCCGCAGTGGAATCCCATGAATGTATCTCTGTGGGTATAGTCGAATTTGCCCTCTATGGACTCCCTGTACATGTCCTTAGGCACGGAGTTGTTGATGTCGAGCAGTGTGACCGCATCCTCGGATACGCATGTCCCGATGAATTCCGAAAGCGCTCCGTAGATATCCACCTCACAGGATACAGGAATGCCCCTTCCGGTCAGTCTGCTGTTGACATAGCAAGGCACGAAGCCGAACTGCGTCTGGAAAGCAGGCCAGCATTTGCCGGCGATACTGACGTATTTGCGGCTGCCGCGGTGCGCCTCGATCCAGTCGAGGAGTGTGATCTCGTACTGCGCGAGCTTATTCAGTACCTCAGGCTTTTTGTTGCCTGCGCCGAGCTCGGCTGCCATTTCGGCGGCTACCTCTGCGATGCGCGGGTCGCCGGAATGATTATTGTACGCTTCAAAGAGGTCGAGTTCCGAGTTCTCCTCGATCTCGACTCCGAGATTGTAAAGCTGCTTGATAGGAGCGTTGCAGGCGAGGAAATTCATAGGCCTCGGTCCGAAGGATATAATCTTGAGATTGGCCAGTCCTTCGATCGCTCTGGCTATCGGGATGAATTCGTGTATCATGTCCGCGCAGTCCTCTGCGTCACCGACCGGATACTCCGGAATATATGCTCCGACGTTTCTGAGCGCGAGATTATAGCTTGCGTTGAGCATGCCGCAGTACGCGTCTCCTCTGCCGTCCTGGAGATCCGACTGGCTCTCCTCTGCAGCTGCGACGAACATCTTCGGTCCGTCGAAATATTTCGCAAGCATCGTCTCAGAAATTTCAGGGCCGAAATTGCCGAGGTATACGCAGAGCGCGTTGCAGCCCGCAGCCTTGATATCTTCGAGCGCCTGCTGCATGTGGATCTCGCTCTCGACTATGCACACGGGGCACTCATATATCTGTGACGCGTCATATTTTTGAGCATAGGCCGCGGCGAGAGCCTTCCTCCTGTTCACCGCGAGGCTCTCAGGGAAACAATCCCTGCTGACCGCAACTATTCCGACTTTGATCTTAGGTATGTTATTCATAATACTACAGCTCCTCTCTTCTACTATTTGTTTTGATTCGTTTTTTCGTTCCGCTCGATGAGCTGGCTGCCTGCTTCCGGCATCAGCTCATCACTGATAACACCCAGCATTTCTTTG
This sequence comes from Mogibacterium sp., assembly GCA_017433945.1. Lineage (GTDB taxonomy): Bacteria > Bacillota > Clostridia > Peptostreptococcales > Anaerovoracaceae > Crickella. The sequence continues at coordinate 16,242 of JAFRGH010000126.1, forward strand.
AGTTTGTCCACATCGTCCGGCGTAAAGCGTTCTTCTATCCGGTCACATACGAGGTGGATATAATCGAAGATAACGCCGTATTCCTCTCGGTACCTGCCTGTCGCTTCTATACGGAATTCCCGCTTGTCCCGGTCGTTACGCGTGCGTCTTATATAGCCTCTTTCCTCGAGCTTGTTCAGCCGGTAAGCCGTGTTTGGAGCAGACAGCTTGGCATATCTCGAAAATTCAGCCACAGTAGGGGCGCCGAGAGCGATGATGATCTCCATATAGATCACTTCCTGCAGGCTCAGATCGCCCGGCGCGCTGCTTCCGCGTTCCTTAAGCGCCCGGTCATACAGCATCAGCTTGAATTTGTCATACATTGTAATAAAATGCCGTTCCAGATCACTCATAATGCGCTCCTTGGTCACTATTTTTTGCACAGGCTGTCTATATATCTCTTTCCTGATACCTTTTGACCTTTCCCGTTGTGGTCTTTGCCATCTCTTCCGTCTGCAGTATCAGTCTGTGTACATGCTTGTATTTTGGCATATTGCTGTTGATCCGGTCAATATCCCGCTCCACTGTTTCACGGATCTCTTCAATTGAGACCGCATCGTATTTGTCTCTCATGATCTCCTCATCGTAAACGATCTTGGCGACCAGCACCTCGTCCTTGTCATCCGCGCCCTCACGTCTGACCTCTCCGAATACTATGTTTTCCCTGACATATGGAAGCTCCGCAATTATCGTCTCGATCTCTTCCGGATAGACATTCTTACCGTTCTTGAGCACGATCACGTTTTTGGATCTTCCCGTAATATGGATGTATCCATGCTTATCAAGATATGCCAGGTCCCCCGTATGCAGCCAGCCGTCTTTGAGCACCTTGTCGGTCTCAGCCTTATCCTGATAATAACCCATCATAACGCTCGGGGAGCGGACGATGATCTCTCCTACGCCCTCTTCATTCGGATCACTGATCTGTACCTCCATGCCCGGAGTTCCCAGTCCTATCGAGCCTGGAGCGCGGTTGA
>JAFRGH010000016.1 GCA_017433945.1 Mogibacterium sp.
AGATACTTGTTATATGCCTCATCATGGTGCTGATCTCCTTTGTGGTCGTAGTTTCAAAACTGGTCGGACCTACCCTCGAGCTGATCGCGAAGCTCAAACAACGGGCTGCGGACGGGCAGAATGCAAGAGACAGCTCAAAGGAGCTTGTGGATCAGGCGGGCAGCAGCGTCATCGAGGCTGCGCCTGCCGTAGTTGAGGATACATCTCCTGTTATCAGGACCCCTGTGGGAGCGGCTGCAGGCTTACTGGGGCTGAATCTCGTGACGGCGATAGGACGCGGCGTTACCGGAAGATGCGTGATCCTCTCGACGATAGCCAACAGGAGAGCCAACAGAAAAGCTCGTAAGGAACTCAGGACGTCCACCGAAATGCTCAGGCAGGTAAACAGGCAGGCAAGGATAGAGCAAAAGGCTATAAAGCGCGCGAGGGATACGGCGATAAAGGCCAGAAAGGCCGAGGAAAAGGCTGTAAAAAGAGTCGACCGCAAGCTCTTAAGAGCAAGCAGAAAAGCAAAAAAAGCGGATATCAAAGAGCTTAAGAACGAACAGAAGCTCAGGCTGGAAGCTGTTAAGGCAGCAAAAAAAGCCGCGGCATACAGAAACAGAGCAGCTAAGCAGGCTGCTGCAAGGCTCAAAAAAGATTCAAGGATCGCAAAAGGCAAGGCTGCGGCGAAGCTTACAAAAAAGATAGCTAAATCCGTCGTCTCAAAGGCGGCAGACAAACTGCTCAGTGCCATAGATCGGGCATAGGAGCCGGCATAATAAAACAATCAGGAGAATGATATAAATGGCAAAAATACTTGTCAACAGCAGCGGCCCTCTTCACGGAGAGGTCGCGATAAGCGGCGCAAAGAATTCAGTTCTGCCGCTTCTTGCCGCGACATTGCTGACAGAGGAGACATGTGTGATCGAAGACACTCCGGATCTGGTCGATGTTGCGGTCATGAAAAAGATGCTGACCAACTACGGAGCACAGATAGATGATTCCGAGCAGGGGATCATCAAGGTTTCTGTGCCCGAAATCGTTTCGTGCGAAGGAGACGCGGAGCTCGTACAGGAGATGAGAGCATCAGTCTTTACTATGGGACCGCTCCTTGCCAGAGCAGGCAAGGTGATCATGCCGATGCCGGGCGGATGCACCATAGGCAAGAGGCCTATCGATCTGCATCTCAAGGGCTTCAGAGCTCTCGGAGCAGATGTGGTGGAGGATCTCGAAAACGAAAGGGTCATAGTTACCGCAGGTGAAAATGGACTTAACGGTGATGTTATCTATCTCGACTTTCCGAGCGTCGGCGCGACCGAAAATATCCTCATGGCCGCGACTCTTGCAAACGGGACGACCATAATAGAAAACGCCGCCAAGGAGCCTGAGATCATCGATCTGGCCAATCTGCTGAACAAGATGGGTGCGAGGATCAAATACGCCGGCACCGATATGATCAGGATAGAGGGCGTTGACAGACTGACAGGCTGTATCCATGCGGTCATACCTGACAGGATAGAGACCGGAACTTTCATGCTTGCGGCAGCGATCACCAGAGGCGACATACTTGTCAAAAATGCCCTGCCGGGTCACGTCAGACCGATAATCGCTAAGCTCAAGGAGTGTAATGTAGGTGTTGATGTCACTCCGGAGGGAATCTATGTTGACGCGCGCGACAGAGAGCTGATCGCGACGGATATCAAGACTCTTCCGTATCCGGGTTTTCCTACGGATATACAGTCGCCGTTCATGGCTTTCCTGACCACGGTAAAAGGCAGGAGCATCGTTCGCGAAACCGTATTTGAGAACAGATTCATGCATGTGGTAGAGCTCAACAGAATGGGCGCTGATATTTCCACAGAGAACCGCGAGGCAATCGTTCCGGGCGGGAAAAAGCTCAAAGGCGCAAAGGTCAGGGCTACGGATCTGAGAGCCGGAGCGGCGATGGTTCTGGCCGGACTTGTCGCGACAGGCACCACGGAGGTCAGCGAGATACATCACATAGAGAGAGGCTATGAGCACTTTGTAAACAAGTTCAAGGGGCTTGGAGCTGACATCATGAAGATCGAGCACGACTGATCCGGGATCGCAGCAATTACCGGAGCAGAGATTATGAACGAGGAGGTAGGACAATGGCTGATATGCAGTATTTGAAGCTTCTGGCTGAAAAATATCCGAATCGCAGGGCTGCGAGGACCGAGATAATCAATCTTCGGGCGATCCTGGCGCTGCCGAAAGCGACTGAATTCTTTCTGAGCGACATACACGGCGAATTTGATGCTTTTCAGTACTTCGTAAGGTCCGGCTCCGGAATGATAAGGATGAGGATCGACGAGGTCTTCGGAAATCTGCTCACCGTAAAGGAATGCGACGACATCGCAGCTCTTATCTACAACCCGGAGGCAGAGATGGCGAGGCGCAAAAAGAGCGAAGCTGATTTTGACGCCTGGTGCAAGGTCGCTATCAGAAGGCTTATCGCCATATGCCGCATAGTATCCAACAAATATACAAGATCCAAGGTAAAGAAGCGTCTGCCTAAGGCTTCGTCGTATATAATGGACGAGCTGCTCTTTGCTGATGATGTACCTGACAGACACAAATACTATGATGAGATCATAGATACACTCATCGAATACGGGGCAGCCGAGGTATTCATGTCGGATCTGACAGAGACCATCAGCAATCTGACGGTCGACAGACTGCATATAATCGGAGACATCTTCGACAGAGGCGCCAAATCCCACATGATAATGGATTATCTCATGGCCAATCAGGGCGTTGACATACAGTGGGGCAACCACGATGTGCTGTGGATGGGAGCGGCATGCGGCAACAGATCCTGCATTTCCACGATAATCCGCATCAACGTCAGATACAACAACTTCGATATGCTCGAGGTCGGATACGGCTTCAACCTGAGACCGCTGGCATCGCTTGCCGAAAAGATATACGGCGACGACCCGTGCGAATTTTTCAAGCCGAATCTGCTCGAGGTAAACAAATACGACCCTATCCCGCCTGAACTGGCCGCAAAGATGCACAAGATGATCTCAATCATACAGTTCAAGATAGAGGGACAGGAGATACTGAAGCATCCTGAGTACAGGCTTGACAAGAGGAACCTGCTGCTCAACACCGATTTCAAAAAAGGCACGGTAAAGGTCGACGGACAGGAATACCCTATGAGGGACATGAACCTGCCGACTGTCGATCCTAAGGATCCTCTTAAGCTGACCGAGGAAGAGGAAGAGGTGATGGTGGCTCTCGAATCATCCATAGTCACTTCGGAGAAGCTGCAGAAGCATATCAATTATCTATTCTCCCACGGCGCTCTGTATAAGGTCATGAACGGAAATCTCTTCTATCACGGCTGCATGCAGTTCGATGAAAAGGGCGAGTTCAAGACCGTCACCATAGATGACGGCAAATACAAGGGAGCTGCCTACATACGCAAGCTCGATGACATGATAAGGGAGGCGCGCTTCAGCCCTCGCGACGGTCAGAGCTCAGCTGAGGCGGCGTCCATCATGTGGTATCTGTGGCTTTCGGAGGATTCGCCTCTCTTCGGCAAGGACAAGATGACTACCTTTGAGAGATATTTTATCGAGGACAAGGCCACTCACAAGGAAAACAAAGTCCCTTATTACAAGCTGATGGATAAGGAGGAGATGGCTGACAAGATACTTGCGGATTTTGGCCTCGATCCGGAAAAAGGCAAGATACTGAACGGCCATGTGCCTGTCAAGCTCAAGGACGGTGAAAAGCCGGTCAAGGCGGGAGGCAAGCTCTACGTCATCGACGGAGGAATATCCAAGGCTTATCAGAAGACTACCGGAATAGCGGGATACACGGCTATCATGACATCTAAACACATGTATCTCGCTGAGCACAAGCCGTATGAGCCTCTTAAGGAGGACGGCACACAGGTATTCCACAGACCTGTAATGCACCTGGAGGATACGGTCCCTGAGAGGATAAGGATCAGAGATACGGATACCGGAGCTGAGCTTCGTGAGCAGATATCCAATCTCGAAGAGCTGCTCTACGCGTTCAAAAGCGGCAGCATCAAGGAAGTATACTGACAGACTGATACCAGGTCTGATGACAGAACGGCTGCCGAAGAGAACGGCTGCCGAAAAGAAAGGCGGAATGAACAATGCTATCAAGAATACTCGGAGGAGTACTGCTTGCGCTCTGCATATGGTACATACTCTTACTCTATAAGAATAACAGGAACAGGCTGTAAGGGAGCGAAATTATGGGCAATAATCTGATGGCTCTTGCGGTAATACCCGGCCTGCTTATTATCATATACGTTTACGGCAAGGACAAGGTCGAAAAAGAGCCGATCGGTCTTATAATCAGACTGATAGTGTTCGGAGCGATCTCCTGCATCGCTGCCGGTTATATCGAGTCCTTTGAGGATTCACTGCTTCCTGAGTATCCGCAGGGCAGTCTTGAATACGCGCTGCAGACCTCTTTTCTTGAGGCAGCCCTCGTAGAGGAGATCGTCAAATTCCTCGCGCTGAGACTGGGCGCCTGGAACCATCGTTCGTTCAACTACAGATTCGACGGAGTGGTCTACGGAGTATCCGCAGCTGTGGGCTTTGCGATCTACGAGAACATAATGTATGTAGCGACGTATGGTTTCCAGACCGCGGTGGTACGAGCGTTCACCGCAGTTCCGCTGCACGCTTTTTGCGGAGTATTCATGGGCGTATTCTTCGCCTATGCCAAAAAAGCATCGATACTCGGGCGGGGCGGCACTAAGAACTTCTTCATACTGCTGTCTCTTCTTGTACCGATGATCATTCACGGCATTTATGATACGCTCGCTTTCCTCGGAACTGAGAGCTCGACATGTATTCAGCTGGCGTGTGTCGTGATCCTGTATATATGCGCGATCAGCACGATCAAAAGACTCTCAAAGGCGGATTGTCACGCGGGATTCTATCCGCGCGCCCGCGTAATAGAGTACGATCAGAATTTATAAGCGGAAAATACGGCTCAAAATGCCCGCGTGGGAGCTGTAATCCCGCAAGGGCATTTTGAGAGCCGTAGGAGATATATATGCACGAACTGGGAATTGTATTTCACGTAATAAAACAAGTAGAAGAGCTGGCTGAGGAGAATCAGCTTAAGGAGGTGGCCTCGGTCACCCTGCAGCTCGGCGAGGTGACAGGAGCTATACACGAAGAGCTTAAGGACTGCTGGAACTGGGCCGTCAAGAGGACCGAAGTCATGAAGGATTGTGAGCTTGAACTGGAGGTGGTTCCGGCGGTCACATTTTGCGAGGACTGTAAAAAAACCTATCCGACAGTTCAGTTCGGAAAGACCTGCCCTCACTGCGGCTCGGGCAACACATATCTCGTGCAGGGCCGTGAGATGGTGATCAAAGAGATATCGGCATGCTGACATATGCTGATGATCAGATGGATGCAGCGGCAGGCATTGATAAATAGCTTGCCGTTCTCAAATAGTAAAACAATACAGAAGGGGACCTTATGATCAGAACCAAAGAAGATTTTAAACAGGAATTTACACGTGTAGCAAACTCTATGTTTGAAAGAGACCCGGAGCAGCTGGATGTCAATGACAAGTATGCTGCTCTTGCAAGGGTCATGAGCTATGAAGCTAAAGAGAGAACTGAGGCCGAAGAGGCAAGAAAAGGCGCTGCTGCAAAAGAAGAGAAAAAAGTCTATTACTTTTCCATGGAGTTTCTTATCGGAAAGCTCATGGAGAACTATCTCATCAACCTTGAGATACGCGATATCGTTGAGGACGGATTAAAGGATTTCGGAACGGATCTCAATGACCTGCTGGAGGTTGAGACAGATCCCGGACTCGGAAACGGCGGTCTCGGAAGACTGGCTGCCTGCTTTATCGACTCAATGGCTGCGCTCGGCATAAGAGGCGACGGCATGGGACTCAGATACAAGTTCGGCCTTTTCAAGCAAAAGATAGAAAACGGATATCAGATAGAGCTTCCTGACGCATGGCTCGATGAGGGATATATCTGGGAAACAGCGAAGCCTTACGAATCCGTGATCGTCAGATTCGGCGGCAGAGTTGACAGAAGATACAACAAGAATGGCGTCATGGAATATGAGCATGTGGACTATTCCACGATCAGAGCGGTGCCGTATGATGTTCCTGTAGTGGGATTCGGCGGCAGGACCGTAAATACGCTTCACCTCTGGGACGCTCAGCCTGTTCACGATACCATCGATATGGACGCCTTCAACAGGGGCGACTACAGCGATTCCATGAGGGAAAAAGCCAATATCGAGGCGCTGACAAGCATACTCTATCCTGATGACACAAACGGCATAGGCAAAAGGCTCAGACTCAGACAGGAGTATTTCCTCGTTGCTGCCGGCATGGGCATGATAATCAATGACTACAAGTCCAGATACGGAAAAGATCAGTGGGACAAGCTGCCTGACAGAGTGCAGATCCATATAAACGATACTCATCCGACAATGTGCATCCCTGAGCTCATGAGGATACTCATGGATGAGGAGGGAATGGAATGGGACGATGCATGGGTGATAACCAAAAAGACCATATCGTTCACGAACCACACCGTACTGCCTGAGGCTCTTGAAAAATGGCCTATACAGCAGTTCCAGGCTCTGCTGCCTAGGATATACATGATAATCGACGAGATCAACAGGCGCTGGCAGGACCATCTGCCGACCAATATCGACGACTATAACGTGCTGTCAAGAGAGACTTCGGCTCTCTGGGACGGACAGGTCAAGATGGCGAACCTTTCGGTAATCGGCTGCCAGTCGGTAAACGGCGTATCCGCTCTTCACAGCGACATACTCACCAAGACCGTATTCAGCAAGTTCTACGAGCTCTATCCTGAGAGGTTCAACAACAAGACCAACGGCATCAGCCACAGGAGATTCCTGATGCAGGCCAATCCGTCGCTGACATCATTGATCAACAGAACCATAGGTACTGACTGGCATACGGATCTTGACGAGCTCAAAAAGCTCAACGGATATCTCGATGACAAAAAATTCCTTAAGGAATATGCCGCGACCAAGCGCGAGAACAAGCTGAGACTTGCTGAATACATCCGCAAGTACATGGAGATAGACGTAGATCCTGATTCGGTATTCGATGTACAGGTCAAGAGAATGCATGCCTACAAGAGACAGCTCCTGAACGGATTCAAGATACTCGATCTCTACAACAGGCTCAAGGAGAATCCTGATCTTCCTATCAACAACTACACATTCATCTTTGCCGGCAAGGCCGCGCAGGGATATGCTTTTGCGAAGGAAGTTATCAAATTCATCAACAGTCTGGCAGACATAGTCAATTCAGATCCTGTCGTCAGCAAGAGGATCAAGGTCGTGTTCATTGAGAATTTCCGTGTATCCAACGCACAGCTTATCTATCCTGCCGCGGACATCAGTGAGCAGATATCCACCGCGGGCAAGGAAGCCAGCGGCACTGGCAATATGAAATTCATGATGAACGGCGCTGTTACTCTCGGCACTATGGACGGAGCCAATGTGGAGATCAACCAGCTGGTCGGCGACGACAACATGGGTATTTTCGGATACACTGCAGAGGAGACAGAGAATTTCTACACACACGGCGGCTACTCCGCGCGAAGCTGTGTGGACAAAGATCCAAGACTGCAAAAGATGACACAGCAGCTCGTAAACGGATTCTTTGACCGCTGCGGACAGGCGTTCTGGGGAATACACGATGCTCTGCTCAACGCGAATGATGAGTATTTCGTGCTCGGAGACTTCGATTCATACGTCAAGGCATGGGAGAAGATGGATAAGATCTACAGCGACAGGGAAAAATGGAACAGGATTTCTCTTGCCAATGTAGCCAACTCATCATTCTTCTCGAGCGACAGGACCATAAAGGAATACGCCGAAGATATCTGGCACGTGCTGTAAATCGCTTTTGTCATTATCCGTGCCGGTCCGGATGATCATCCGTGCCGGCCGGTTCGAATAAGTAAGTTATAACAATGATCCTAAGGAGGCGAGTAGTAATGAAGAAAAAGAAATGTATAGCAATGCTTCTCGCGGGAGGACAGGGTACAAGACTGGGAAAGCTGACATCGAGCATAGCGAAACCGGCGGTCTCTTTCGGAGGGAAGTACCGTATCATCGACTTCGGTCTGTCCAACTGCGTCAATTCGGGCATCGACACTGTCGGTATCCTGATCCAGTATAAACCTCTTATACTTAACAGATATGTCGGTACCGGCGAATCATGGGATCTCGCTGTTGCCGACGGCGGAGTTCACATACTGCCTCCTTATGCAGGTGAAACAGGCGGTGAGTGGTACGAGGGCACTGCTGATGCCATCTTCCACAATCTGGACTTTATAGATATGTATGATCCTGAGAATGTGCTGATTCTGTCGGGAGACCATATCTACAAGATGGATTATAACAAGATGCTCGAAGCGCACGAGGCAAGGAACGCGGACCTTACGGTATCAGTTATCGAAGTACCTATGGAGGAGGCGAGCCGCTTCGGTATCATGACTGCCGACAAGGAAGGCAGGATCACAAAGTTCTCCGAAAAACCGAAGAATCCTGACAGCAATCTGGCTTCAATGGGTATCTATATCTTCTCGTGGAAGGCTCTCCGCAAGGCTCTGCTCGAGGACCACGAAAAAGAGGGTTCGAGTCACGATTTCGGTAAAGACATCATCCCTAAGATGCTCGGAGAGGGAAAAGACATATTCGTTTTCCGATTTGAGGGCTACTGGAGAGACGTCGGAACTGTACAGAGCTACTACGACAGCCAGATGGACCTGATGGACGATGTGGAGAACATCAATGTGTTTACAAAGCACAGCAGAGTATTCTCCAATTCCAATATCTATCCGCCTCAGTATCTGGGACCGAACGCCAATATCAATAATTCTCTTATCTGCAACGGCTGTACGGTTTACGGCGAGATAACCCACTCAATACTCGGATCAGGAGTAACAATAGGAGAGGGCAGTGTAGTGGAGGATTCCATCATCCTTCCTAATGCCATCATCGGCCGCAACTGCCGTATAACAAAAGCTATCGTAAATGAAGGTGTTACCGTAGACGACAGGACAGAGATCGGCAGTGCCGACGGCGAGATCGAAGTTTACGGCAAGGCTAAGCTGTCAATTTAGCAAAAGGGAGGCGATACTATGAAAACGATAGGATTGATTTCCGCAAATTATCAGGGCAACAGATTCGGTGAACTTACCGAGAACAGGACTCTGGCTTCGCTCCCTTACGGCGGCAGGTACAGGCTCATAGACTTTGCTCTTTCAAACATGTCCAATTCGGGCATAACGACAGTGGGCATCATCGCCCCTTATAATTCGGGCTCTCTCATCGACCATATCGGCATAGGCACTCCGTGGTCGCTGGGGCGCAAGAACGGCGGGCTCTTCCTGATGCCGGGTACGGTATACGGCGTGCAGGCTGAAGGAACGAGGTTCCTGCTGAGAGATCTGCTCGTCAACCAGGATTTCTTCATGAGAGACAATGCAGATTATGTCATAGTCACTGCGAGCAGCGATGTTTACAATATGGATTTCAGACCTCTGATCAAATATCACGAGGCAGGCGGCAAACCGCTTACGATGGTTTACACCAAGGTCCCTAAGGGAGAGAAGAACATAGGCTTCTTTATGGATATCGATGAGGACGGCAAGGTCACATCCATCAAAAAAGAAGGAAAAGGCTGGTCCAATTATTTTATGGACTGCTTCATCATCGACAAAAAATTCATGATCGACTTCCTGCAGTGGTTCAAGGCTCTCGAGCACATGGATATGTTCGAGATAATCATGAGCAATATGGACTTTATGGAGATCGGAGCGTTCGAATTCAGAGGATATCTCGGCAAGATCAACACAGCCAAGGATCTCCTGAAGGTCAATCAGGATATGTGCGACTACGGCGTAAGGAACGAGGTGTTCTGCAATCCTGAGAGGACCATCTACACCAAGACCCAGGACGAGGCGCCTGCGTTCTTCATGCCGGGTTCGGATGTCAGGAACTCCATTATTTCTGCCGGATGCAGGATAGAGGGCACAGTCGAAAACAGCATAATATTCAGAAGCGTAAACGTCGGCAAGGGTGCGGTGATACGCAACAGCGTTATCATGATGCACGGCGATATAGGCGATAACGCTGTCCTTGAAAATGTGATCGCTGACAAATATGTAAAGATCAACGACGGAGTCAAGATCTACGGCGGCGATGAGGATACGCCTATCATCATTGGCAAAAACCAGACCATATAGGGCTTAAGGAGATCATCATATGGATGAAAAGAAAAAAGTATTATTTGCTGCGTTTGAGGCTTCGCCGTTCATCAAGACCGGCGGACTCGGAGACGTAGCCGGAGCTCTGCCTGCTCACGTAAAATCAGATGAATTCGATGCCAGAGTCATACTGCCTCTGCTCGGATCGATCCCTGAGGAATACAAGAGCAAGATGAAATATGTGATGAACTATGAGGTCCCTCTCGGATGGAGGAGGCTGTACTGCGGACTCTTCACCCTGCGCAGGAATGGCGTCACATACTATTTCCTCGACAACGAATACTATTTTAAGAGGTCATCGATATACGGCGAGTTTGACGACGGCGAGAGAGTAGCGTTCTTCTCGAAGGCGGTGCTTGAGACTATCATGTATATCAGCAAAAATTTTATGCCTGATATTATTCACTGCAACGACTGGCATACTGCTCTTATACCTGTATATCTCAGAGAGCATTACAATGACATCGAGATATACAGGAATATAAAGACAGTATTCACGATCCACAATCTCAAGTTCCAGGGACAGTACAGCAGACTCATGGTAGGAGATGTGCTCGGACTGAACGAGACGCCTGCTGATGGGCAGATGAATCACGACAACAGCGTCAATTTCCTGCAGGGCGCGGTGATATACTCGGACGCTGTAACGACAGTCAGCCCTACATACGCGGATGAGATCTGCACGGTGCAGTACGGCGAACGCCTCGAGGGACTGTTCAATTCACGCAAATACAAGCTCTTCGGAATAATCAACGGAATAGATACGGAAAACTACAATCCGGCGACAGATCCGAATATCGCGGTCAACTATGGTCCTGAAAGCATCGAAAAGAAGATCGAGAACAAGCTTGCTCTGCAGAGAGAACTGGGACTTCGCGAGGATCCCGACATACCTCTTTACGGTATGGTCAGCAGACTGACGCAGCAAAAGGGCGCTAATCTGATCTCGGAGCTGCTGCCTCAGTTTGCGGAGAGAAGCATGCAGCTGGTAGTTCTCGGTACAGGTGAATACATGTACGAGAATGCGATAGGCGATTTTGCGTATCGCAATCCTGAGAATTTCGCTGCAAGGATCACCTTCGACGAATCGCTCTCAAGGCGCATATACGCAGGTTCCGATGTGTTCCTGATGCCTTCTGAATTCGAGCCTTGCGGACTGGCTCAGATGATCTCCATGAGATACGGGACTCTGCCTCTTGTCAGAGAGACGGGAGGTCTTAAGGATACAGTTGCCGGATACTGGGATGTCGGCGAGGAGGCAAACGGATTCTCGTTCAGAGATTTTGATGCGGAGGGTCTGAGAAACGCTGTCGACCTGGCACAGAATATCTGGTATGATCACCACGATATCTGGGAAAAGCTGCAGCGCAACGCTCTTTCGATGGATTTCAGCTGGGATCAGTCGGCAGCCGAATACAGAGAACTGTATAACTACATACTCGGGGAATAGCAGAGGATCTTACGACTGGGATCTGTTCATCAAGCCCTGACTTTATAAAAATCAGGTTTTCTTTGAAACAGCTAAAAGGCGGTTTATATGTCCACCACGGGCTGCGCTCCGTTCAGGGCGTATAGACCGTTGTTTTTTGCAGCCGGAAGAGCTTTTCCCTGCAGATCAAAAAAAGGTATTGGAAGGAAACAATATTGATGAAGATATATCACGATTCGCACAGCACTGAATACCGTACTCCTTTTGGCGCGGCTGAGACCGGCTCAGAGGTCACTCTGTCACTCGATGTAACGGACTGCGAGCCGCTCCGGGTGATGCTCGGAGTATGGCAGGATGAGTCCGGCTCTGACAGCTGGGAGGAAATGAAAAAAACGGCTGACGGCCGTTATACCTCTAGAATAAAAATGCCTGATGAGGGAACTCTTTTATGGTACGCATTTGCTGTAGAGACCGTCAAAGACGCCGGAAACGGTGAAAGAAACGGGTGCGAAACTGTTTATTACGGAAACAACGCTGAGAGGCTTGGCGGAGCAGGCAGCGTATACGATGAGTATCCCGTCCCTTATCAGATAACAGTATATAAAGAATCAAAGGTGCCGAGCTGGTACACAGACGGCATCATCTATCAGATATTCCCGGGCAGATTCGCCCGTGATGAGAACTGGGAGCAGCGCTGCAGAGAATCTGCAGAAGCGCTCGCGGAGAGAAGAAGCGATATAAAGCGTGTCGTGGAGTATGACTGGAACAGGGAAGCTTACTATGTGAAAAATGACAAAGGAGAAGTCGTCGAGTGGCCTCTCTACGGCGGCAGCCTCAGGGGTATAGAATCAAAGCTTGACTACCTCAAATCTCTCGGGGTCACAGGCATATATCTGAATCCGCTTGTCTGCTCTGCGTCCAACCATCACTATGATACCTACGACTATATGAAGGTCGACTCATCGCTCGGTACAAACGCTGACTTTGAACATCTGGCAGCGGCAGCAAAGAGCCGCGGGATCAGGATCATACTCGATGGAGTATTCAGCCATACCGGCAGAGACAGCATATACTTTGGAAAATACAGCGCTGACGGCAGCGGGGCGTATAACGATCCTGAATCACCTTACAGGAGCTGGTATAAATTTGACGAAAGCAAGCCATGCGGTTATTCAAGCTGGTGGGGCATTGAGGATCTTCCGGAAGTGAACGAAGAGGATCCCGGATTCAGAGAGCTGATAAACGGCAGGGAAGGCGTCATAGCAAGATGGATGGAAATGGGCGCATCCGGCTGGAGGCTTGACGTTGCCGATGAGCTGCCGGATTCATTCATACGCGAGGTCAGGGAGAGAGTCAAAGACTGCGATCCTGACGGACTCCTGATAGGAGAGGTCTGGGAGGATGCCAGCAACAAGATAAGCTATGATGAGAGACGCAGATATTTCATGGGAGATGAGCTGGACGGCACGATGAACTATCCTCTCAGGACGCTGCTGCTCGACTACATAAACTACACGACCGGCTCCGCAAGAGCCGGCCGGGAGCTGACGAGCATAAGAGAGAATTATCCGGAGGAAAATTTCTACGCTGCGCTCAATATCATAGGCTCACACGACAGAGAGAGAATAATAAGCGCGATGGCTGCTGCGGAGGACCGTCCGTCAGCCATAAAAAAAGTCAGGCTCCTTTCGACACTGCAGTTCACACTTCCGGGAGTGCCGTGCATTTACTATGGAGATGAAGCGGGACTTGGAGGCGGAGCAGATCCTGCCAACAGGAGCGGTTTCCCGTGGGGGAACGAGGATCCAAAACTCGAATATCATTACAGGATGCTGGGCCTTATCTATAAGGAACATCCTGTGCTCGCGGCAGGAGATCTGTGCATGCTGTCGGGCAGATACGGGATCAGTGATGATATTTTCGCATTCATAAGAAAAGACAGCAGCGAAAAGATTCTGGTCCTGGCAAACAGGAGCTACGGACCGGCTGATGCCGACCTCAGCGGAGTAACAGAAGCCGGAGGCGGATTCGCGCTTGATCTGCTGACGTCAAAGGATATCCCTA
>JAFRGH010000127.1 GCA_017433945.1 Mogibacterium sp.
GTATCCATTATTATGGGGACCTTCATAAAATCGTTATATGAGAGTAATGAGTCTGAGACTGATTTGCTGATCGGAATCGCTGAGATATTTAACTATGATGAAAAGAAGTCCAAGGCTTCGATAAGCTGCAGGCTGAGCAGATCTGCATGGGGCCGGGGCATTGGCACTGAAGTCGCGCGCATGCTGCGTGATTACCTGATACGCGATATAGGCCTTAACACCGTTACTGCGCATGTTCTGAAATCAAATACGGCTTCGTCCGCGGTATTTATAAATAACGGTTTTATCGCAAAGTATCAGGATCTGTATGAGGACTGGGGCAGAGACGGTCTCGAGCTTACAGATAAGTATGTATATAAGAGTGAATGGGAAAAAGGAACACAAGTCAATGCTGTGAGAAGCAGTCTGGATCCGGTACAGGTCGAAAGATTCGTTATGGCGTACAAGGTCGATCAGGACCGCATCCGCGCGATGCTTCCTGCAGGATATCGTTCGCTCCGGCCGGTTCTTCGCATCAATGCGGAGATACGCGACAATAAGTCCTTATATATAGAGTTCAATACGCCTGTCGAGGCAGACGGCCGCAGGGGCTGGCTCAATATCGACAGCTGGAAGAGCAGCAACGACCCGGGTATGAGATTCGAAAGAAACGCTGACGAGGTCACGATAAGAACATCATTTCTGCAGCTTAGCTACTCGGGGACAGGGGCTTACGGCGGATGCCCCGCAGAACAGGACAACGAAGGCTGCTATTATCTCGGGAACGAAGTAGAATTCCGACCGGCCGAAAAGATCGAGGAAAAAGAAGAATACTGCTGCTGCTCATTCAGGTGGAGCTTCAACGAAGGAGATGCTCACGGGGAGAGCGATGGCAGCATGCTGCCTGCAAAGTTCACACTGATGCAGAATAAATATGATCCTCTCCCTTTTACAGCGGAAAATGCTGCTGCGATAAAATGCAGACAGGTGCTGGGAGCGTATGTAGTAAGATTTGAAAGAGCATATGACTGACAGATGAATGAGGATCAATGCAAGTGTCGATGCATTGACGTAAAGAAAACTTTACATTCAATATCTTGATCACAGGATACAAAATGGGTAAGGAAAAAAACAAGGATAAAAAGAAAACAAATAATAAGAGGAATATATTCAAGCGGATCATAGCTGCGGCAGCGGTCCTTATGATTACAGCATCACTGTCTGTATTGCAGTCCCGGCAGGTCTATGCGGAGGGACACTCCGTAAATGTTGATGTGTCAGGAAAGGATGCAGGCTATTCTGCTGTGCTTTATGACAACACAAGCGGTTTGCCTACTTCAGAGGCAAACGCTGTTACCGAGACTGAGGAAGGCTTCATATGGATCGGCAGCTATAGCGGACTGATTCGCTATGACGGCGAGACGTTCGAGAGAATAGATTCCACACATGGTGTGGCAAGCGTGGTCAGCCTTTTTGCCGACAGCAGGAACAGGCTTTGGGTCGGCACCAATGACAGCGGAGCTGCTGTCATGGAAAAAGGCGAATTTACCATGATCAATAAGAAAAACGGTCTCTCGTCCCTCTCGGTTCGTGCCATCTGCGAGGATAATGTCGGCAATATCTATGTCGGTACGACTCAGGGAGTCGGGATGATCGACAACGATCTTAATGTAACAGCTGTTGCAGAGAAGGAGCTGGGACAGCTCTTCATACGTGATCTGCGTCTTGGTGCCGACGGGCTGATATACGGCGTCACTATGGACAGCAAGATATTTACTCTCAAGGACGGTAAACTTGTCCGTATGTACAAAGCAGATGAGCTTGGAATACCTGATGTGCTCTCGCTTACACCAGATCCTGATAAAGCAGGATATGTATACGTCGGAACACAGGGATCTGCCGTTTATTACGGCAAACCAGGCAAAATGCTCAGCAAAAAAGTGTTCGCAGATGTTTCGCCGCTTGCATCTGTCAAATCAATAGAAAAATTCGGCGACCAGATCTGGATCTGTTCGGATTCAGGCATAGGAATGATCAAAGACGGCAAACTGACTGTGCTCGATAATGTCCCCCTCGATAATTCCGTAGATCACGTAATGACCGACTATGAGGGCAATCTTTGGTTCACTTCATCGAGGCAGGGGATCATGAAGATAGTGAGGAATCGTTTCCTCGATCTCTTTGAAGGCTATGGACTCAGCCCGGCTGTCGTGAATTCTACATGCCTTGATGGTGACAAACTCTATCTTGGTACTGATTCGGGTCTGCTGATCCTTGATGAAAAACGCAAAAAACGTGTGAAAAATGAGCTTACGGAAAGGCTTGACGGTGTCCGCATACGCTCTGTCATACGGGACAGCCGTGGCCGTATGTGGATCTCTACCTATGGAGAGACAGGCCTTTTGCGTCTAGTCGGCGGGACTGTCATAGCGGTTACCGTAGATGACGGGCTCCCTTCGGACCGTGTAAGGACGGTTTGCGAGAAAAAAGACGGTTCCGTGCTTGCGGTCTGCACAGGCGGAGCTGCAGTCATAGAGGGAAATAAGATAACAGAAGTTTATGATGAGAGCTACGGCATAAGAAACACAGAGATACTGACGGCAGTCGAGGCGGATAACGGCGATATTATTCTCGGAACTGACGGAGACGGGATATACATTATCCGGGATGACAAAATCAGGCATATCAGCGTAGATGAAGGGCTGAGCTCTGATGTCGTGATGCGCATCAAAAAGGACAGGAAGAGGAGCATTTTCTGGATAGTCACAAGCAACTCGATCGGATACCTTGATTCGGCACGCAAAGTGCACACGATAAGCAATTTCCCTTATTCCAATAATTTTGACATATACGAGAATGACAGGGATGAGATGTGGGTGCTGAGCAGCAACGGCATACATGTTATCGCTGCGGACAAACTGATCGATAATAAAACAGTAGAGCCTGTATTCTACGGAATAGACAACGGGCTGCCGTGCATAGCTACAGCCAACTCGTACAGCTATCTGAGCGAAAACGGAGACCTATATATTGCCGGAACAACAGGCGCCGCAAGGGTCAATATCAACGATGACGCGGATGATATAGATGAGCTGAAAATGGCTGTGCCTTTTGTCAGGGCAGACGGAATAATGTATTACCCGGGGGTGAACGGAACTATCAAGCTGCCGCCCGGGCCGAAAAAGCTGACTGTTTACTGCTATGTCTATAATTATTCCCTCGTCAATCCGGATGTGACGTATTATCTTGACGGTTTTGAAACCCACAGGACCACTGTATCGCGCAGCGAGCTGGTCCCGATAGATTATACCAATCTGCCGGGAGGGGATTACAGATTCGAGATGCGAATAAGCGATTCGATGGGACATGATGACAGCGAATTCATCGTTCCGATCAAGGTCCGCAAGGCGTTTTACGAGCAAATATGGTTCCTGGTGTTGGTGATCGCTGCGGTGCTGGCTCTGATGGTGCTCATGTTCCGTTTTGCTATCAACCGAAGGACCAGAGCCTTCCTCAAAAAAGAGGCGGAGAATAAAGAATATATCAAGGAAGTGACAGAGGCCTTCGCTAAGACCATAGATATGAAGGACAAGTATACCAACGGTCATTCCATGAGGGTCGCGGAGTATACGGTAAAGCTGGCCGAGGAGATGGGATATAGCGAGGATGAGGTCGAGAAATTCTACCGCATCGCTCTCCTGCACGATATCGGCAAGATCGGTGTGCCGGGAGATGTGCTGAGTAAACCGGGCAAGCTTACGGATGAGGAATTTGCGCTGATCAAATCACACGCCGAACTTGGCTACAACGTTCTTAAGGATATAAGCATCATGCCTGAGCTCGCGATCGGCGCCGGTGATCATCACGAAAGACCTGACGGAAGAGGATATCCGAAGGGCCTCAAGGGTGATGAGATACCTCCGGTGGCCCGTATAATCGCAGTTGCCGATACATTTGATGCGATGTATTCGGATCGTCCGTACAGACGCCGGATGAATTTTGACAAGGTCGTTTCCATCATCAAGGAGGTCTCGGGCACACAGCTAAGCCCTGAGGTGGTGGATGCATTCCTGAGACTGGTGGATAAGGGCGAATTCAGGGCAGCAGATGACTTCGGAGGCGGAAGCACAGAGGATATCGACAACATCCACAAGAGATTTGAGGCTGAACAGGCCGGCGATAAGTGAGGAGCAAGTGAGCTATAGATACGCGTGCCTGTAAATGATATAGCATAATAAAGCATAAAAAAGCTGCAGATACGTGCTTACGGAGTTTTTACCGAGCATGATCCGCAGCTTTTGACTTATCTTTGACTTGATTCTGATTCAGCTCCGGGTGTCTGCGATAAGATCACGTGCGGCCTGTAGGGCGTTTTCATTGTCTGCCGCGCCGCTGAAGAGGGTTGCGACCATGCGCACCTTGCCGTCAGCGTCGAGGTGCTCGATATTGGTATGGGATTTTGCGTCATCGACAGCTTTGCTGATCAGATAATTGTCCCTGCCGTATGCGGCTATCTGAGGAAGGTGAGTTATGCAGATAAGCTGGTGATGCGCTGATATCTCGCTCATTTTGCGGCCGACCACCAGGGCAGTATGCCCGCTGATCCCGGTGTCGATCTCATCGAAGATCATGGTATCGACGCTGTCGCTGTCTCCGATGATGTGCTTGAAGGCCAGCATTATACGCGAGATCTCACCGCCCGATGCTATGCGCGTAAGCGGCATCAGAGGCTCTCCCGGGTTCGTGGAAATAAGGAACTCTACGCCGTCAAAGCCTTCGGGTCCGATGTCCGGCAGCTTCTTTATATCTATTCTGAATTCCGAATTGGCGAATTCAAGATCCTGCAGCTCTTTGATCATTGCGGATTCGAGTCTTTTGGCGATGATGCGCCTCAGCTCGCTGACATGGGCCGCCTGATCCTCGAGCTTGCTGTATCTGCGGTGCGCGGCCTCGGAGAGACGCGATTTCTCAGCGTCAAAATTCTGTATCATGCTCAGCTTGCTGCCGAGCTCGCGCTGATATTCAAGTATCTCATCGATGCTGCGGTGGTATTTGCGTTTTGCGTCCTCGATCACTGCAAGCCTTTCAGAAATGCTGTCGAGATCCTCATCGGAGTAATTGAGTGAATCGAGGGCGTCCCTGAGTCTGCCAGAAATGTCTTCGAGCTCATAATAAGAAGCCTGGGCCTGTTCGGAGAGGGCAGATATCTTTTCACTGTAGCTTCCGGCTGATGAGAGTTCATCAGCTGCCTTTGAAAGGCTCGAAAGCACCGAGGCATCGGATTCGTACAGCAGATCATAAGCGGTCCGGACGGACGAGTATATCTTAGCGCTGTTTTTGATCATCGTCAGCTGCTCCTTGAGATCATCGTCTTCACCAGGTTTAAGCTTTAATCCCTCGATGTAGTTGTATTCAAAGCTGAAATAGTCCTTTTGCTGGACCGCATTCGCTTCAGCCCTCAAAAGGTCGTCGTATTCCTTTTGCGCGTCCTTGTATTCGCTGTAATACAGGGAGAGCTTTTCGAGTTCGGGAGCGAGGGCATCACCGTGGAAGCTGTCGGTGATATGTATGTGGTTCTCAGGATCGAGTATCTGCTGATTGTCGTACTGACCGTGGATATCGACCCAGTCGGAGCAGAATCTGCGAATCTGCGCAAGCGTCGCCATTTCTCCGTTGAGCTTGCTGATGGTCTTGCCTGACGCGAGTATTTCACGCGAAATGATAACATCTTCACCGTTCTTTTCGCCGGCGATCTGTATGAATGCGCGGTCCTGGCCGGTTCTGACCATAGAGGTATCGGCACGTTCTCCGAGGACAGTGCTGATCGCTGTGACCAGAACTGATTTACCGGCGCCGGTCTCGCCGGTGATGACATTGAAGCCATTGCCGAGGTCAAATGATATATGCTCTATAGTTGCGAAATTGTCGATAATGATGCGGTTGATCATGGATATGCTGCTCCTAAATCATGTATTCTCAGATTACGGTTGAATGCTGATAAAAAGGCACTGTCAATCGCGGTTGTTCATGATATCGTCAAATTTGCTGATTACGGCAGGAACATTCTCTTCGCTGTCTACGATAACCAGCAGCGTATTATCACCGGAGATCGATCCGACTATGTGATCAAGGCTCAGGCAGTCAATGGCTTCACCAGCAGCCCCTGAACATCCGGACAGGGTCTTGACTACGATAAGGTTCTGAGCCGGTTCATATGAAAGCGTGGTGTCTCTGAATATCTTGATGAAACGCTCTGAGATAGGACGTTCATCATAATTGCCTGATACATATTTATACCTGCCGTCTCTGGTCTGTCCCTTGATCAGCTGAAGCTCGCGTATATCTCTTGAGACCGTGGCCTGCGTGACATTGTAGCCGGCTGCCTTGAGAAGGCTCATAAGCTGATCCTGTGTTTCGACCTCGTTCGTCTTGATCAGCTCCAGTATCTTGTTCTGTCTTGAAAGTCTCATAATCGATCCTCCGTAATTGTGCTGAACTATAGTATAGCATAAAAATGCGTGAATCTGCATAAAGACTTGCATTCAGTACATCGGCCGCGCGGCTATCCGGACATGCATCCATAGCTGATCGGTGATTTGAAACAAGATAATGGGTCAAAAAGTTGACTCATGGACAATGAGGCGAGTATAGTGTAGAATCAGCGTCGGGAGAAAACATATGAGAATACTTGGAATAGATCCGGGCTATGCCATCATGGGCTACGGCATACTGGATTATAAGGGAAACAGATTTACGCCTGTAGCTTACGGCTCAATAACGACTGAGGCTCATACACCTAATGAGGAGAGGCTTATGATACTATACGATGAGCTCTCTGAGATAATAAAGGAATACGAGCCTGATGAAGCCTCGATAGAGGAGCTTTTTTACAATACGAACGCTACAACTGCTATAATGGTAGGCGAGGCAAGGGGCATGGCTCTGCTGGCATGCGCCAAGGCCGGCGTCAGGATATCGGAATATACGCCGCTTCAGATCAAATCATCCCTGACCGGATACGGCAGAGCCGAGAAGAAGCAGGTGCAGACCATGGTCAAGATGATACTCGGTCTTGCTGAAGTGCCTAAGCCTGACGATACGGCGGATGCTCTGGCAGCTGCTATCTGCCACGCTCACCATACAGGCGGGAGGAGACCGAGGATATGATAAGATTTATCAAAGGCGAATACCTTTATTACGAAGGCGGAGCAATAATAATAGAAACAGCGGGCGGGATCGGATTCCGAGTTTATGTGTCTGACACCAGCAGCCTGCTGACCGCGCGCGAGGGCGATGAGATAAGCGCATATACATATATGCAGGTCAAGGAGGACGGCATGGCCCTGTACGGCTTTGCCGACGCGGAAGCGCTGGCACTGTTCGAGCAGCTTATAACCGTCAAGGGAGTCGGACCGAAGGCCGGCCTTGCGATAATGTCGCTCGGTACACCTAATCAGATCAAGGGTGTTATATCATCAGGCGACGCCGCGTCTATCGCCATGGCACAGGGAGTAGGCAAGAAGACTGCCGAGAGAGTCATACTCGAGCTTAAGGACAAGGTATCCGCGATACCTCTCGAGGGCGAGGATATCGAAGGAATAGCTCCTGCCGCAGTGCCGGGAACAGGCGAGCGCGGAGAGGCCGTGGTAGCACTTACAACTCTCGGCTACAGCAAAAAAGAAGCCGAGGCAGTTGTCGGCTCAGTGCCTGATGAGGGCCTGAGCGCCGAGGAGTATGTAAAGAAATCACTAAAGTTTTTGCTTTAACAGATCAATTGAGTCAATGGGGACGATTCTTTTTGACTCATGCTTATAATTTATGAAAGAACGAATAACACAGACTAAAGCTACGCCCGGCGAGCTTGCCGGCGAACTGACGCTGAGGCCGCAGTACCTTAGTGAATACTGCGGACAGTCGGCGGCAAAGGGAAATCTATCGATATATATTGAGGCTGCCAAGATGAGAGGGGAGCCTCTTGATCACGTGCTGTTTTACGGGCCGCCGGGACTCGGCAAAACGACTCTTGCGGGCATTATTGCAAATGAGCTCGGAGTGGACATAAAGATCACTTCCGGACCGGCTATAGGCAGGGCCGGAGATCTCGCGGCGATACTCACTAATCTGAACGACAACGATGTACTGTTTATCGACGAGATACACAGGCTGAACCGCTCGGTCGAAGAGGTGCTTTACTCGGCGATGGAGGATTTTGCCCTGGATCTCATCATCGGCAAGGGGCCGGCCGCCAGATCTCTGAGGATAGACATCGCGAAATTCACGCTGATAGGCGCGACGACGAGAGCCGGAAGCCTGTCGGGGCCTCTCAGAGACCGCTTCGGCATAGTCGAAAAATTTGAATTTTACACGCCTGAGGAGATACGTGAAATACTGAGGCGTACGGCGAACGTGCTCGATACCACGATAGATGACGAGTCGCTCGACGAGCTCGCGAGGAGGTCGCGCGGAACGCCTCGAATCGGGAACAGGCTGATCAAAAGGGTAAGAGATTTCTCAGCTGTCATAGCTGACGGTAACATAGATATCGATATCACGCGCAAGGCTCTCGATGCGCTCGGAGTCGATGACCTGGGACTCGAGAAGCTCGACAGGGACATCCTTTCGACTATAATCAAGGGCTTCAACGGCGGTCCTGTCGGGATAGAGACCATAGCTTCGGCCATAGGCGAGGAGCGCGTGACTCTGGAGGACGCGAATGAGCCGTATCTTATCCAGGCGGGCCTGCTGTACAGGACGCAAAAAGGGCGCGTGGCCTCCAAGGCTGCCTACGAGCATCTGGGACTCATGGGCTTCTATAAAGAGCCTGATGACGGCACGGGTAATGGCGGCTCGAGCAACGGCGGAAGTAGCGGAAGCGGCGGTGCCGGCAACAGGCGCGGAGCGAATACTGCCGGCGGAGAGCAGCTGACACTGGATCTATAAATGATTGTATTACAGGAGAATTTAGCTTGAGAATCGAAGAATTTGATTACGAACTGCCTGAGGAGCTGATCGCGCAGACTCCGATGGAGCAGCGCGACGGCTGCAGGCTGATGGTGCTCGACAGAGCATCGAAAACGATAGAGCATAAGCATTTTTACGATATACTTGATTATGTAAACCCGGGCGACTGCCTGGTGCTGAA
>JAFRGH010000128.1 GCA_017433945.1 Mogibacterium sp.
CCGCCAGGACCCACAGGCTGGTCACGGACAACAGGATCAACCGCGAGTACGGAACGGCGTTCGGCCGCTATGTAAACCTCGACACCTGCAAGATCACCAAGAATACACCGTTCTGGGATGATGTAACGGCCTACGCGGGGCTTATCATAGACATATTCATACTCTTCCCTCTGCCTAAGGAGGAGCCGGCAAGGACTGATTATATGGAGCTGCTGGCGCTGTACGACGAGTTCCAGAACAACACCTTCAGGCATACAGGCAAGAGGACGGACCGTTTCGTCAGGGCTTATGAAAAGGCGCGCGCCGAGAGCCGCAAAAAAGGCCAGATCGCAGTGCTCGAGGAGATGGAAAACAGGCTCTTTGATCAGGGCCTCACGGATTATGACGAATACGTCTATCTCTCATCGCCGAGGATGTTCCTGAGGACCTTCCCGCGCTGGATGTTCGACTGCGAGCCGGCGAGGATACCGTTCGAGGGCAGGCTACTGCCTGTGTCAAAATACTATCTCGAGGAGATGCGCCATTTTTACGGCGAGGACTACTACCTGATCCCGGGCGACAGCGGACAAAAGGTGCATGTGGATCTTCACAGCGCCGACATACCGTATACATATTTCGTAAGGGATTATATGAGGTTCCTCGATGCCGGCGAGCTGAAGGAGACCCGCAGGGCATACAAGGACGCTTTTGTGGATGAGGGCTTCAAGCGCAAGATCTGGGACGAGGATATGATCCGCTTTGTGGCTCCGAGAGTAAGGAAGAACCTGCTTGAAAGGATAGAAAAGGACGGCATAGACCTCGGCAGGGAGCTGGCGGACAGGAACTGGGAGCTGCTGAACGATGTCTTTGAGGAATACTGGAGGTACCAGTTCTCGGCGGCATTCACCTACTGGTACAGGTTCATAGAGCTGCCGGGCGATGTCGAGTACGCTGCTCTGATGACTCTCATCGATCAGAACGGCGCCTACGGTAAGGTTTCCAGGTTCATGACCAGGTACAGGGAGAGAAACGGCGGGCTGACAGAGGCCATGCAGAGGATACAGAAGCTCTTTGACGCGATATTCGCCGTATCGTCGAACCGCGTATACGGCCGCATGGATGAAGGGCGCAAAGCTCTCGAATACGCGGAATCACAGTATCCGGCGAACAGAGAGGTTAGGCTCGAGCGGCTGAAATATAATATAATCGAGGCCGCAGCGTCCGGGAAGGCCGATGCTGCTCTGAGCCCGGCTGCCCTGAACGCAGAGGCTCTGAATAAAGAGGCGGATGCCATACTCGCCGAATACCCGGGCAATCCGGACGCGATAAAGGCAAAGGGTGACATACTCTGGAACAGCGGCGACAAAAAGGCCGCGATGGATGTCTACGACGGCCTGTATGACGCGACCAACGACGGCTTCATAAGGCTTGATATAGAGAAAAAGAGAAGGGAGGTAAAGGCATGCTGAAGGTACAGTCAAAGGTCCTGGGCCTCCTCAGAGAAATAGATGAGATATGCTCATCAAAGGGCATAAACTATTCTCTGGCCGGAAGGACGGCAGCAATGTACTGCCTTTCGGCTGCGTTTACCGGCAGCGACTATCTCGCGGAGATAATGATGACCCCTGCCGACTATCTGAGCTTCCGTGACGCGGTCTCCGGAAAAAAGGACAGGTACATAGAATCGCTTGAGAACAATCCGCGCATGGACGGAATATACGCGAGATACGTGGATACCTCGACCACCCTGCTTGACATGAAGAGGGGGGCGAATCATATTGCTCACGGCGTATGCGTGAATATCATCATACTAAGGAGCTCCCCTGTCAGATCGAGATACGGCAGAGTGCTGAACACCCTTGTCAGGACGAGGGACATTAACCTCGGAGCAAGGAGGAGATATGCCTCCGGCAGGTCCAGGCTCAAGGCGGACGGACTCGGAGCGGCGAGGCTGCTGCTCGGTACCGGGGGCAGGATGAGATCGTTCTTTGAGACCTGCATCAGGGATAACGGCAGCAGCAAGAACTATTTTTACTATGACGGCAAAAACAAGATAAGCGTACCGAGAGCATGGACGAAGGAATACAAAAGAGTCACGTTCGAGGGCGCGGAGCTGTCGGCTATAGCTAAGATAGATGAGCTCTGCAAAAGGGTCTGCGGTGATAATATCCGCACATACCTCAAGACGGGCGGCTGGCCTGCAAACGAATGGGGCGTTTACTATGACATCGATCATCCGTACACGGAGGTGATGAAAGAAGCCGAATCGGAGGGCACGGACTTTTGGAGGCTGGCTGAGGAGAGAGCCGATTACGACGAGTTCTCGGCTAAGGTCTACCGTAAGAAGCTCTCCAAGGCTGATAAGGAATATTACTATGTGTGGAGAACGATAAACAGGTTCAGGCTCCTCGATGAGCTCGGACCTGAAACAGACGA
Source organism: Mogibacterium sp. (assembly GCA_017433945.1). Lineage (GTDB taxonomy): Bacteria > Bacillota > Clostridia > Peptostreptococcales > Anaerovoracaceae > Crickella. The sequence continues at coordinate 2,416 of JAFRGH010000128.1, forward strand.
GATCTGCAGCATGTATGATGAGGGCCGAATCGACGAGGTCCGCGCCGAGCTTGCGGACTACATGGAGCAGATAGAGAGCTATGCGGCAAGGGGCATGGGCTTCAGCTTTGATACAAGGCTGTTTGATATAGCCTGCAGCATCATGGAAAAGGACGGAAAAGGGACTATTGCAAAGAAAGCCAGAAAACTGCTGCCTGAGGAATTCAAAGAGCCTCTCGCGGACTATCTCAGGAGAGAGGGTCTGAAGAGATAAGAGCAGATAAGACGGCAGCGGCAGAATCTTTTACAGCTTTTTGTCAAGTACTGGGATCTGTCAAATACAAGATTAGACTGAATCCCGGGCTTACTGTGGAAAGGAGTTACCTATGAAGAAGAACAGAAGCTTTGCACTGGTGCTGATAATGATGGTC
>JAFRGH010000129.1 GCA_017433945.1 Mogibacterium sp.
ATATGTGGATAAATCCTGTTGACATTAGGATCAATGCTTACACAAGCTTGAAATTTCAACGTTTAAGCTTGCAGAGTTTTCCACATGCTATTATGGAAAAAATTGTATACAAGATCCGGATATCTTGTGGAAAAAGCCTGAGAGCTTGAAATTTGGGACTTTTGGTTTTGTTGAAAAATATGTTTATAAAAAACGAACAAAGCCAAAGATCAGGCAAAAATGTTTTTTTAGTGAGTCAATGGGGCAGCTCCTCGTGACTCAATTGTCATCTGTCTCGATGAGGTCCTCAAATAATACAGCATGCCTGTGGCACAGCGTATGAAAAACAGGCGTGTCAAGGAGATAGCGTCCTTTTATTATCAGGAAGGATGCGTACATGGACAGCACTACTGAGTCCTCAAAATTGCCGATATTATCGAGTTTGTTGCTCATCAAGATCAGCTCGCCGCCGATGGTAAGAAGCGCATATCCGAATACATCGTCACCGAGACGGTATTCGGTCTTGTTGACGTGCGAGTTGTTTTTGTTGTAGACAGTGTACAGCCATCCGTTAGGGACAGCGACAGGGTCTGTATCGGCGAGTGTGGAAATATATCTGCCGTCGAATCCGTTCAGTATCTTGTCGGGCACATCAAAGACCGTAATATACTCGGACCTGGATATCTGCATAGCTGATTCAAAGTCAGACATTTTTGTCGTTGTTCCGAGCCTGAGTTCAGTGACTCTGGCGTCTCTTGAGCGGTAGTCCCTGTCAAGAAAAATGATAAACGATGAATGGTGATATCCGCTCCGTGACATCGTGGTGATGCGGACTCTGTATGGAAATGAGCTGCCGTCTGACGGCAGGTCTTCGGCAGCGCTGCTCTTTCGTATGCTGCTTCGCATCAGGGTCTGTACTCCGGGCCGCGTAAGCTCGGATAAGGAAAGCTCATCTCTGCTAATTGTCGAAAGATAAGAGGCTGCATCTATATCGCAGTCCACAAGCCGCATCACAAAATAATTGATAGTTTCGCATGTCGCGAGTCTCTTCGGTGAAACAGTGCTTATTATGCTTTCGGGCTCTCCGTCCGAAGCATTGATGCCGTGCTCTTCGAGAGCGTCCTTCATCAGGCTGAGTCTTAAGAGTGCTTCATGTCTGAATATGATGTTCTCTTCGCTGTCGTATTCGCGGCTGATATCATCGCCGGCAAGCGGCAGCGCCATCTCTATGAGCCTTAGCATGACAGGAGCGGACAGACTCACGACCGATCCTCCCATAACGCTGATGAAATGATTCCATAGGGATGTCATTTCCTGTTTTTTGTCGCCGTAGTCTTCTTTGCCCGGTATGCACTCGAATTCGCGGTAGTCATCTATGCCGTATTCCGAGTAATCAAGATGCAGCACCTGAAAAAAACGTGCGCGCTGATCAGCTCTTCCTTTCCAGCTGATCTTCATGGCGACGACGCCCATCAGGCGCGTAGCCGTGGCGCGGCATGATTCAAATTCATATTCCCTGAAATGATTGTAGTGTTCCGACAGACGGCCTTCTACTACTTTGAATACAGGCATTGTTAATTATCTCCTTTTGCCGGCGATTACGCAGGCGTGTTTTTTTTATTACAGTATATCAGATTATCAGGTGATCAGCAGAGAAAAAGCTCGAGAACCAGAACTGTCAGGCAGCAGAATGATGCGACCTGAAACAATCCCGCGCCGAACCATGCGGCGGTGATTCCGACTATCAGCGCTGCCGCGCCTGCCAGAGGACTCTGGGTCGCGTCGATAATGGCAGGAAAAGTCATGACCGCCAGTGTCACATAGGGAACATAGTAGAGAAAAGACTGGAAGAACCGATTCGTGATAGGCTTCTTCATAACAAGTGAAGCGGCGACCCGCATGAACCATGTCGCCAGTGCCATCACGAATATATATACGTAGATATTGCTTTTCACTTTGCACCTCCGTCACCTGAGTCAGCTGCGTCTGTACTGATGTCTTTGTTCGTTCTCGGCATCAGAGCCGCAAAGAGGGCGGAAATAGCTATCGTAAGTATTATAGTGCGGTTGCCTTCGGAGAGCTCTGAAACAAGAGGCAGATTCGCGAATGCGTATGAAAATGCAAAGCTTGTGAGAACTGCGATGCCGATAGCTCTGTCCTTGCGTGAAGGCGGGACGATCACCGCAATGAACATGCCGAAAAGAGCGACGCTGAGAGCGCTTACCACCCTTGCAGGCAGGATATTTCCCATGGAGATTCCGAGAGCTGTGCCGAGAGCCCACAAAGGTACTGCTGCTATAAGAGCGCCGAATGTGTAAAAGGGCGTGGGCACGCCGGGTCTGGCTATTGTTATCCCGAATATCTCATCGGTGATGCAGCTGCTGACAAGAAGCCTGGTCCTGAGAGGAGTGCCCTCGGGCATTCGCTGATTGAGAGCGAAGCCCATGAGTATATATCTGGCGTTTATTATAAATGTAAGAATTATGAGTTCTATTAGTGTCGCGTTTGTGGCGTATAGCGCGAAGCCCATATACTGACCGGCGGATGCGTATGTGACAAGGCTGGCGAGAAATCCCTGGGCTGCGCTGAATCCGTATTCACGCGCGGCTATTCCGAGTGAAAAAGCGACGGCAAAATACCCGAGTCCGATCGGGATGCCGTGCCTGTATCCATTAATAAATATCTCTTTGTTATGTCTCATACGCATAACATTACCACTTTTTTGGTCTTTTTTATAGTGCGAAGCGACTTGTTCTTGACATAGACCATGCCATGGATATAATTATGACAGCCTTATTAAGAGCGAGGGAGGGAATGGGCCCTTTGATCTCGCGGCAACCTCACAGACAGTGAAGGTGCCAATTCCCACGGAGCATCAGCCATGGTTCCGGCAGATGAGGTACAAGGATCTCTCTGCGTGCGGCAGGGAGGTATTTTTTATGGCTGGATAAAAGCTCCAGGGAGCAGACTATATACTGCCGGCGTATCATGCCGGAGAGCACAGGAAAAAGACAGGAGAAATACGAAATGAAGAAACTATTTACCTCGGAGTCGGTGACCGAAGGTCATCCTGACAAGATATGCGATCAGGTATCCGATGCCATTCTCGACGCGATACTGGCACAGGACCCGAACGCTCACGTAGCATGCGAGTGCGCGACCAAGACCGGATTTCTCATGATATTCGGAGAGGCGTCGGGCGATTTCGACGTAGACTATGAGGCTATCGCGCGCGAGACCATATGCGGGATAGGCTATGACTCGGATAAGGTCTGCTTTGACGGCAGCACATGCGATATCATAGTGCATATGGAGGAACAGTCGGCAGATATCGCTATGGGTGTAAATGAGTCATATGAAATGAAGGAAGGCAGACAAAAGGGCGAAGATGCTGTCATAGGCGCCGGGGATCAGGGCATGATGTTCGGTTATGCCTGCAGAGAGACTGATGAGCTGATGCCTCTTTCGATACAGCTTTCGCACAGACTTTCCAAGAGGCTTTCGGAGGTGCGCAAAAATGGCACGCTGCCGTATCTCGGACCTGATGGCAAGACACAGGTGACAGTGGAATACGATGACGGCGTTATAACGAGGATAGATACGGTCGTTATTTCCACACAGCACAGCGAGGACGTATCGCTCGAACAGGTCAGACAGGACATGCTCGAGCACGTTATAAAGCCTGTTGTTCCTGAGGATCTGATAGACGCGGATACCATATATTATGTAAATCCTACAGGAAGGTTCGTCATCGGCGGTCCTATGGGCGATTCGGGACTGACCGGCAGAAAGATAATCGTAGACACTTACGGCGGTCACTCATCGCACGGCGGCGGAGCATTCTCCGGCAAGGATCCTACAAAGGTAGACAGATCGGCGGCTTACATGGCTCGCTACATCGCAAAGAACATCGTTGCGGCAGGAATAGCCGAGGAATGCGAAGTACAGCTTGCGTACGCGATAGGCGTTGCTGAGCCGGTATCCGTGAGTGTTGAAACATTTGGCACGGGAATGATAGACAATGAGCGCATAGCCATACTCATTCGTGAGCATTTTGACATGAGACCTGCTGCAATAATCAAAAAGCTGCAGCTGAGCAAGCCGCAGTACAGGCAGCTTGCCGCATACGGCCATATGGGCAGGACTGACCTCGATGTGAAGTGGGAAAAGACCGATGCTGCGGATGAACTGGTAAGAGCAGTAAGCGGAGCCAGCAGCAAATGAGCAGATTTGAAAAAGTAAGCTTTGAAAGATGGAAGGCGGACTGCGGCGTCAGAGGACTGCCTGACGATGAGCTGAGACAGTGGTACGAAGCTATAAAGCTGCCACGTCAGGCAACGGGAGGCTCTGCCGGTTGTGATTTTTACATGCCTTTCAATCTCAGCTTTGAGGCCGGGAGCACGTTCAGGATCGCGACGGGGATACGCTGGGTGACAGAAGCAGGTACCTCGGAAAGAGAGAGGGTCCTGCTTATAATGCCGAGGAGCGGCCTCGGCTTCAAGCACGGCATCAGGCTTTCGAATACCCTTGGAGTGATAGACGCGGATTACTGTGATTCGGATAACGAGGGCCATATCATCATAAGCCTTCACAATCCGTCGGATCATTCAGTGCCTCTCGCCGAGGGCAAACCTTTTGCGCAGGGCATAGTGGTAAAATACGAGATCCCGGAAGGCGCAGGCTCCGACGATGTCAGGAACGGAGGCTTCGGCAGTACGGACAATTAAGTTATTGCAGAGTATACATCACGGACAGGCGGCAGAATTGAGCAGTATCAGGGAATACGATGTTGTAATAGTCGGCGGAGGAGCATCGGGCCTCGCGGCAGCGGCGGAGCTTCGCATGAGATCGCCCGGTACAAGCGTTGCTGTTCTCGAAAAGAACAGCGAACCGGGACGTAAGATAAGAGCAAGCGGCAGCGGTCGGTGCAATATCACCAATACTGCGGCAGAGGGTTATGATGAGATAATCGCCTTTTTTGACCGCTTAGGGATAGTAACAAGGTCTTATGATAACGGACTTGTGTATCCTTATTCGGAATCGGCGGCAGATGTAGCAGAGCTGCTTGCGGCAAGGGCTTCTGAGCTCGGAGCCAGACTGATAAGCGATGCGGAGGTGACGGATATCAGATCCTGTCCTGAGGAAGAATGCTTCGAAACAGTGTATTCCGTTTCGCAGAGCGGCAGGGGAAAAGGCGCCGCAAAAGGCGGAGGCGGCAGCCGCATACGCACTGAAGCGATAAGATCTGCCGCTGTGATACTCGCATGCGGAGGCAAGGCGGGTCCTATGTTCGGGACCACCGGAGACGGTTACAGGCTTGCAAGACAGCTCGGTCACAGAATCGTTACGCCCGTTCCTGTACTGACATCAATAGAGTGCAGGGAATGGGACAAGGACTGCAGACCGAACGGCATAGAGCTGGCAGGTACCAGGACTCGGGGAAAGGTGAGCCTTTACAAAAAAGAAAGAGTCAATAACGAAAGAAGCAATAACGAAGGCGAAGAATTCTCAGATCTGCTGTTTGAAGAGGCAGGAGAGATACAGTTCACTAAATACGGCCTGTCGGGCATATGTGTATTCAACATGACAAGGCACATGAGATATGACCGTTCTGCCGGCGGATCTCTGGATGATTTTTGCATAACAGCGGATCTGTTCGCGGATGGTGATATCAGGGAATTTATCAAAAAAAGAATTGAGAACGCCTTCCCCGGAGAGTGCGCGGAGCATGTGCTGCGTACGGTCCTCAAGGAAAACATAGCAGAATATGTGATGGCGTATGCCGGCATCTCTTCGGGCCGCGCGCTGACGGAGCTCGATGACAGAGATATAGAGGCTCTCGGAGCAGCAGTCCACAGCCTCAGATTCACTCCATCTTCTATCCGGGGATGGAAGGATGCGCAGGCAACATCAGGAGGCGTCAGTCTTGACGAGATATGCCCTGAAACATGCGAATCGTTGCTGGTACCGGGGCTGTACATAACAGGAGAACTGGCCGACAGGGATTATCCCTGCGGAGGCTTCAATCTCAGCAACGCATGGCTCACAGGCATGCGCGCAGCAGCAGCGATAGCCGTAAAGATGAGACCCGAACAGTAAATCCGGACTGAAAAGACTATAATAAAGATACTTAATAAGCAGATGAGATACAGGATCAGTCAGATCAAAACGGACATAGATGTTCCCGTCAGCGATATCCCGCGCAGGGTCGCAGCCAGAGCCGGGATAAAAACTGAAGAAATAATTAAATGGGAGATAAGGCGCAAATCGATAGATTCACGCAGGAAACCGTATATACAACTGGTATATACGGTCGATTTCGTTACAAGCAAAAGACTGAAACCGGGCAGGATCAAAAATCTCGAGGCCGTTGATGAAAGCAGTGAGCGTATCCTGCCGCCGGAGCCGGGAACGGAGGTGCTCGGATCTCGTCCCGTGGTCATAGGAATGGGACCATGCGGACTGTTTGCGGGTCTTGAACTTGCAAAGCAGGGCTACAGACCGATAATAATCGAGCGCGGGCCAGCCATGGAAGACCGCGTACAGGCGGTAGACCTCTTCAAAAATAAAGGCGTCCTTGATCCTGAGGCTAATATGCTGTTCGGTGAAGGCGGCGCAGGGACTTTTTCGGACGGCAAGCTGGCAACAGGAATAAAAGACAGCCTGATACGTCAGGTCCTGACTGAATTCCGTGATGCGGGAGCAGGTGATGATATAATGTACCTTGCAAAGCCGCATATAGGAACCGACGTCCTCAGAGAGGTCATAATCAATCTGAGAAAAAAGATAGAGATGCTGGGCGGAGAGGTGAGATTCAGCACCAGGCTCGAGAATCTGATCATTGAAGACGGCAGACTTACGGGCATACAGATCTGCAGCGATCCCTGCAGTGAGAACGGCAGTATCACGACAATGCAGTGCAGCGCTATGATACTTGCTCCGGGGCACAGCGCGAGAGATACCTTCAAAATGATACTGAACAGCGGCCTGGACATGAAGCAGAAGCCTTTTTCGATAGGCGTCAGGATGGAGCATCCGCAGGAAATGATCGATATTGCTCAGTACGGCAGAGAAAATGCCGGCAAACTGCCGCCGGCGGACTACAGGCTCGCGTACAAAGCCTCAAACGGAAGGGGCGTCTATTCTTTTTGCATGTGTCCGGGAGGCGAAGTCGTCGTCTGTTCGACCGAAGAAGGTGAGCTCTGCGTAAACGGTATGAGCAGGCGAAAGCGCGACAGCGGCACTGCAAACAGCGGCATACTCTGCGATGTGCGTACAGAGGATTTCGGCTCTGACGACGTACTCGCCGGAGTATATTTTCAGGAAAAATACGAGAGGCTCGCGTTCATAAACGGCGGCAGCGATTTTACAGCGCCTTCGTGCAGCATGGGAGATTTTATCGAAGGTGAAAGCGCGGCGGCAAGGAGGGTCATAGGGTCACTTCCGGGATTTGCGGCCGAAGCAATACGCGAGGCTGTTCCGGATTTCGGACGCAGGATAAAAGGCTATGACGATGCTCAGGCTGTGGTTACGGCTGTTGAGACACGGAGTTCATCCCCTGTCAGGATACTCAGAGGCGAAAGAGGTGAGAGCAATATCTCCGGAATATATCCTGCCGGAGAGGGCGCGGGATACGCAGGAGGTATCACATCGGCTGCCTGTGACGGCATCAGAGCAGCGTGGCGTGTGATCGAAAGGTTTGAAAGACCATGAGTCAGAGAGAACCGTCCCCATTGGCTCATTATTTAACAGAATTCTTGAACAGAGTATCGCGGCGTTGTAAAATCTTGTGTGAAGGAGGGCGCTTTGATGAAAAGAACTGACTATATCACATGGGATGAATACTTCATGGGCGTTGCGCTGCTTGCAGCGCGGCGGAGCAAGGATCCGAACACTCAGGTCGGCGCGTGCATAGTCGATGAGAATAATGTGATACTCACGACCGGCTACAACGGATTTCCGCTCGGATGTTCGGATGACGAGTTCCCGTGGGATCGCGAGGGCGAGCATACCAAATATCCGTATGTAGTCCACGCGGAGCTGAACGCCATACTGAACGCGTCCGGCAAGTCGCTGAGAGGGGCGAGACTGTATGTAGCGCTCTTTCCTTGCAACGAATGCGCAAAGGCTATCATACAGGCCGGCATAAAAGAGGTGGTATATCTGTCAGACAAATATGCCGATACTCCTGCGACACAGGCATCCAAGATGATGCTGCATGCAGCGGGTGTAGGTCTCAGAAACTTCAGACCTGATATTGAAGAGCTGACGCTCGATTACAATATCGATCACATCTGATTCATGGAATCAGCAGCATTGATCGATATGTTGATCGCCTGGGGAGAGCAGCCGCTCCGATGTTTGCGTGTTTTTTGATAAGAGATATGTGTTGATAATTCTTTATTAGAAACGGAGATAATTAAAATGAAACTGATAATAACAGCTCCCAGAGGGAAGATGGCAAGCCTTATAGTTGCAGATGCCGCAAAAAGAGATGATGTTGAGATCGTTGCCGGAATCGGACCGAAGGGCAGAGACTATATAGGAAAAGATATAGGCGAGGTCGCGATGACAGGCTCGGTCGTCGGCGCTCCGGTCGTCGATGATATTGAGTCAGTTATCGAAGAAGCAGACGTAGTATGCGATTTTTCGACTGTTGAGCTAGGCATGGAGGTGCTGGAGTCCTGCCTCAGACACAAAAAAGCGCTGGTTGTAGGAACGACCGGTTTCAATGATGAGCAGAGAGCGAAGCTCGAAGCTGCTTCAAAGGAGATCCCTCTGATGATCGCAGCCAATACGGACAGGATGGTAAACGTTATGCGAAAGCTGCTGATGGAGGCTGCAAAAGAGCTGTATGATGAAACAGACATCGAGATCGTCGATATGCATGACAACAAAAAGCTCGATGCGCCAAGCGGAACTGCGAGAGAGCTGATCGAGAGCATGGGAGAGGCTGTCGGCAAAGATCTTGTCAGTGACGCGGTCTACGGGCGTCCTCTCGGCAGACATCCTCGTGAAGAGGGCAAGGTGACTTTTCACGCGGTACGAGGCGGCGATACTCCGTCGAGCCACACCGTATTTTTCTTCGGTGAGGGAGAGAGACTGGAGATAACGCATCACTGCCTGAACTGGAAGGGCTGCGCGAAGGGCGCTGTCAACGCATGCAGATGGATGGCCGGCAAAACTGTCGGGCTCTATGGAATAAGAGAATCGATGGGCTTGTAGACACAGATGATTTACAGATCTGATAACACTAAAAGCATATGAATATACAATATTTATAAAGATAAAAAGCTAAGTGACATGATACTGAGTGTACTGATCACCCTGGCGTTTTTTGCTGCGGTGATCATCTCAGGTCTGACAGAGGCGTCGGCTATCGATGAGCTGCCTAATGATGCTGTTGAAACCCCGGGTGTCGCAGGCGGCGCGTTCGAGGTCACAAAATACGAGCTGAATACAGTCGTCAATAAGGATCACAGCTATGATGTCGAGGAAAAGATAAGTGTCAATATCCCTGACCAGCTGCAAAAAATAGAATTTTCGATTCCGAGCGGCAATTTCAGAATAAGCGGCATCACTGTCGAGGACACCGCTTATTCTGCGAACAGAGCATCGGAGGCCAGCACGGTAACCATAGAGGATCCGGCCAAGCTTGAAGAGGGCAGCCATGTCTATACTATCCGCTATAAGATCAGCTGCTTTGCGGACAGAGACGAAAGCGCTGACATGTTCTATTATGACGCGCTGCTGCCGGAATGGAAACAGCCTATAGGAAAGGTCACTATAAGCGCTAAATTCCCTAAGGATTTTCCTTTCAATGATATTCAGTGCTATGCCGGTCAGTTCGGGGTGCAGGATGTAACAAACAAGATAAGCTTCAATGTAAACGATCCCGGAAAGACCGTAGTCGTCAAGGGCAGCATGATACCGGAGAATTTTGGAATCACGCTCAAGGCGCAGCTTCCTGACGGATACTGGGAAGGCGCGCTTGACGGGATCTGGGCAGTATACGCTGTGATGGGCATTATGGCGGGAGCTGCTCTTTTGCTGCTTATACTCTGGCTGATCGGAGGCAGAGACCCGAGGATAAAGAGGGAAGCAGTGACAAAGCCGGTGGAGGGCGTGTATCCGCATGAACTTGGCTATATATTCAATAGCGAGGTCAGCATCAGGGACATAGTACTGCTTATTCTCAGGCTCGCCATAAACGGCTATCTGCGTATAAGCGAATATGAACCGAAAAGATACAGGCTGTATCGCCTGGAGGATCCGGTTTCAGAGGAGAAACATATAAGGAACGCATACAGCATACTCTTTGACGGGGTATATAAGGGCAGATCCGTTGAAATGAGCGAACTCGGAAGAAAGCTCCATTCCATACGTCTGGCTATCAGGGAGGATGTCGCCTCAGGCTATGCGGACAGCGACAGTCTGGCATATACTCCTCTGTCAAGAGCGTTCAGAATAGCAGGAGGCATACTGCTGTCACTGTGCCTCGGAGCCGCTGACGCGCTCGGCTATATGTATGGATATTTCAGCGTAAATTATTTTGAATGCGCGGCTGTCGCCGTTATAACGGCTGCTGCGCTGTTCATGCTGTGCAGAAACGCTGACAGGCAGGCTTCTTCGCCTGAGAGCAGCAGCAGATTCGGGGTAATGATGAGCGCAACCGTACTGCTCGCTGTAGTATCATATGTCGCATTCAGCGTCTACAGACGGACCGGATATCCGGCTGCATCGCTGCTGATACCGGTGATGTCTGTTATTTCCGTTATCCTCATCGTACTGATGAGAGCGAGAGGGAAAAAGAACGCGGAGCTGGTGTCGAGATTCAGGCAGCTAAGGAACTTCATCTACCATCCTACACCGAAGGAACTGCTCAAGAACCACCTTATTAACCAGGAATATTATTACGATATGCTGCCGTATGCTCTGGCGTTCGGCGCTGAGGAGGCATGGGCGATATCATTCCTGACACTGGATGTGCCTGAGCCCGGATGGTACTCGGATGACATAGAAGGACACGCGTTCAGCAATCTCAGGGAAAGCACGACAACGATAGATTACGCGCGTGATATCAGGTCTTTCATGAGGACGATCGAGAACGCGTATAACGATATGTACAGATATTCAAGGATCAGAACAAAATAATCATTAGCGAAATAACGCTCCTATAAAAACAGATAAAGCAAAAACTATTCAAGGAAGGGACAGTAAAGGAAAACCAATGTCGGACAAACAGAAAATCATCAACATCGCAGTTATTGCTCATGTAGACGCAGGAAAATCCACACTCGTGGACGCTCTGCTGGCACAGTCACACGTGTTCCGTGACAACGAACAGGTAGTAGACTGCGTAATGGATTCGGACGCGATCGAAAGAGAGAGAGGCATCACCATCTATTCGAAGAACTGCTCCATCATGTACAAGGACTATAAGATCAATATAGTCGATACACCGGGACACGCGGATTTCAGCTCGGAGGTAGAACGTATCATGAAGACCGTGGATACGGTCATACTGCTTGTCGATTCAAGCGAGGGTCCTATGCCTCAGACCAGATTCGTACTCAACAAATCCCTGCAGCAGGGTATCAATCCTATACTGTTCATCAATAAGATAGACAAAAAGGATGCCAGGATAGACGAAGTAGTCGACGAGGTTTATGAGCTCTTCATGGATCTTGAGGCAAACGACGACCAGCTCGATTTTCCTATCCTGTACGGCATAGCAAGACAGGGTATAGCTGTAAATGATCCTTCGGAAGTTGAAGGAATAACTGTAGGAGAGGGTCAGACCAAGCTCAAGAAATCTCCTAAGGGATACGGCGGACTCGATATCGAGCCTCTTCTCGAGTGCATCGTGAACCACTGTGATCCTTATCCTGACAGGGATGAGGAGCCGCTGCAGCTGCAGGTATCGACACTTGCCTATGACGACTATATCGGAAGGCTCGGTATCGGCAGAGTCACAAGAGGAACGATCAGAGAGGCGCAGATGGTCGCTGTCACAAAAGAGGACGGCAGCATTGAAAAGACCAAGATCAATCAGGTATTCGTATACAAGGGCCTGAGCAGAATCCCTGTAAGCGAGGCGTCCAGCGGGGATATTGTCGTTGTATCCGGCATTTCGGATATCTCCATAGGAGAGACGATATGCGATCAGGATCACCCTGAATCGCTCGGAACCATCCACATAGAGGAGCCGACGCTGTCGATGAATTTTATGGTCAATTCGTCGCCTTTTGCCGGCAAGGTAGGCAAATATGTCACATCCAGACATATCAAGGAGAGGCTCGAAAAGGAGCTTGAGGTAAACGTCGGACTGCTGGTAGAGCCTACAGACACGACAGATTCATTTAAGGTTTCGGGCAGAGGAGAGCTGCACCTGTCGATACTCATAGAGAATATGAGAAGAGAGGGCTACGAGCTTGCTGTATCGAAGCCTGAGGTAGTAGTGAAGAGAGGTGAGAACGGTGAAAAGCTCGAGCCTGTTGAGGAGGTCGTCATCAGCGTTCCTGATGAATATACAGGACCGGTCATCTCAAAGCTCAACCTGCGAAAGGGTCTGATGCAGCAGATGATGTCCGAGGGCAACGGCTACTCCAGGATAATTTACACAGCTCCTACAAGAGGACTGATGGGATACAGGACAGAGTTCATAAACGATACTCACGGCGAAGGAACGATGGTAAGGAGATTCGCGGGCTTCGAACCGTGGAAGGGAGAAATTCCTGACAGGATAAACGGTGTCGCGGTAGCTCAGGAGGAGGGACACTGTACAGCGTATGCTATATTCACTATACAGGAAAGAGTGCAGATGTTCGTAAAACCTCAGGATCACGTCTATGAAGGACAGATAGTCGGCATGAACGCGAGATCCGATGATATGGTCGTCAATCCTTGCAGAGCAAAGAAGGCGACCAATATGAGAGCAGCAGGCAGCGATGATACGATCAAGCTGACTCCGCCGAGAACGTTCACGCTGGAGGAGGCACTCGAATTTATCGCGGATGATGAGCTTGTAGAGGTAACACCTTCTGACATCAGACTGCGCAAGAAGCTGCTGACTGAGCTCGAAAGACGCAAATTCAACAACCGCAACCGCTGATTGATAATTAGGAAGGGGCTTCAGATGCCGAAAATCAGACAATTCAGAAAGGTTCTCATCGCAAACAGAGGCGAGATTGCGATCAGAGTAATAAGGGCGTGCAGAGAGCTTGGTATAAGGACAGTTGCGATCTATTCCGCAGAGGATAAGAATTCGCTGTTCAGGACCAAGGCTCATGAGTCATATGAGATAGGTGAGGGCAAGAGCCCGATAGATGCCTATCTCGATATAGACGAGATAATACGCATGGCAAAGACAAAGGGATGTGACGCGATACATCCGGGATATGGCTTTTTGTCAGAAAACCCTCAGTTTGCCAAGGCTTGCGAGGAGGCGGGCCTTGTGTTTATCGGTCCGACTCATGAGATGATGAACCGGCTGGGAGATAAGATTCAGTCAAAGCTTGTAGCCGAGGCGGTTGGAGTTCCATGCATACCGGGCGTTGAGGCTGCAATAAGAGATGACAGGGATGCTGTGGAATTCGCAAAAGCAGCAGGCTATCCTGTCATGCTCAAGGCTGCTGCCGGAGGCGGCGGACGGGGAATGAGAATAGTCCGAAGTGAAGAGGACCTGATCCCTCAGTTCAAGAGCGCTCAGAACGAGGCGGTAAAGGCGTTCGGAAACGGCGATATTTTTATCGAGAAATATATAGAAGAGCCTAAGCACATAGAGGTTCAGGTGCTCGGCGATAATTACGGCAACGTGGTCCATCTCTATGAGAGAGACTGTTCGGTCCAGAGAAGACATCAAAAGGTAGTAGAGTTCACGCCTGCGCTCTGCCTGACAGATGAGCAGAGACAGGCCATCTGCGATGACGCGATAAAGATCGCGAAGGCCGTAAACTATCGCAGCGCCGGCACTGTCGAATTTCTCGTAGATAAAGAAGGCAATCACTATTTTATCGAGATGAATACCAGGATCCAGGTCGAGCATACAGTGACCGAGCTTGTGACGGGCATAGATCTGGTACAGGATATGGTCCTGATAGCTGAAGGATATCCGCTCTATTCGGACGAGATAAACATCAAGGGCCAGGACGATATAAGAGTCAATGGCTATTCGATACAGTGCAGAGTCACAACAGAGGATCCTAATAATAATTTTGCTCCTGATACGGGCACGATCACGGAGTACCGTTCGGCATCAGGCAACGGGATAAGGCTTGACGGCGGCAACGGATTCACGGGATCAGTCATCACGCCATACTATGATTCGCTGCTCGTGAAGGTCTGCTCATATGACAGGACCTTTAACGGGGCATGCAGCAAGGCTGTCAGAGCGCTCAAGGAGATGAAGGTCGCAGGAGTCAAGACGAATATAGGATTTTTGCTCAATCTGCTCAATCATCCTACGTTCAGATCGGGAAACTGCAATACAGGATTCATAGCCAATAATCCTGATCTTCTGAATATAAGGGCTGTCGCGGACAAAGAGGCTCAGGTCCTCGAATTCCTGGGCGACATGGTCGTAAACGGCCGCAAGGGCAAAGCGGGCACCTTCAATATACCGACGGTTCCTGATGTCAGGAGGACAAAGATAGTCGGACTCAGGGGAACTAAGCAGATATATGAGGAAAAGGGCGCGAAGGGTCTGGCCGACTGGGCGCTTGAACAGAAAAAGGTCCTTATCACCGACACCTCTCTCAGAGACGCGCAGCAGTCGCTGCTCGCAACCAGGGTCAGGACCCGCGATATGGAAAAGATAGCGCCGGCCATGTCATATTACGGCAGGGATCTGTTTTCGTATGAGATGTGGGGCGGCGCTACATTTGACGTGGCGATGAGATTCCTCGGGGAGGATCCATGGGAACGCCTTGAAGTGCTGAGAGCGGAAATACCAAATGTGCTGATGCAGATGCTGATAAGAGGCGCCAACGCGGTAGGATATAAGAATTATCCGGACAATACCATTCGCAAATTTGTGCGTGAGGCAAAAAAAGGCGGCATCGATGTATTCAGGATATTCGATTCGCTGAATTGGGTAAGAGGCATAGAGGTCGCTCTCGATGAGGTCCTGAATGTCGGAGGTATTGCTGAACCTGCCATGTGCTATACCGGTGATATTCTCGATGAAACTAGGGATAAATATACTCTGGGTTATTATGTGAAGATGGCGAAGACTCTCGAAAAGCAGGGCGCTCATATTATCGGAATCAAGGATATGTCCGGACTGCTCAAGCCGGTCGCCGCGTTCAGACTGATCAAGGCTCTTAAGAACGAGGTGGCGGTTCCTATCCATCTGCACACGCATGACACATCCGGAAACGGCGTAGCTACGCTGATGCTGGCAGCAGAGGCAGGCGTGGATATTGTAGATGCCGCATTCAACAGCATGTCGGGGCTCACATCGCAGCCGGCTTTGAACTCGTTTGTTGCCGCGCTTGAGAACAGTGAGAGAGATACGGGACTGGATTCGAGAGGTCTGCAGCTTATCTCTGACTACTGGAACGATGTAAGACCTGTGTACAGCGACTATGAATCAGACCTCAAAGCCACAACGGCCGAGATATACAGGCTCGAGATCCCGGGCGGACAGTATTCAAACCTCAAGCCTCAGGTCGAAAGCTTCGGCATCGGATACAAATTTGATGAAGTCAAGGATATGTATGTCAAGGTCAACGAGATGCTCGGCGACATAATCAAGGTCACCCCGTCATCGAAGATGGTCGGAGACCTGGCTATATTCATGGTTCAGAATGAGCTGACGCCTGAAAACATAGTCGAAAAGGGCGCTGACTTCGATTTTCCTGACAGCGTTGTCACGTATTTTGAAGGAATGATGGGACAGCCTGAATTCGGATTCCCGGAGGATCTGCAAAAGGTCGTTCTCAAGGGAAGAGAGCCTGTCACCGTGAGGCCGGGAGAGCTGCTGCCTCCTGATG
Organism: Mogibacterium sp.; assembly: GCA_017433945.1. Lineage (GTDB taxonomy): Bacteria > Bacillota > Clostridia > Peptostreptococcales > Anaerovoracaceae > Crickella. Next base: position 15,975 of record JAFRGH010000129.1, read on the forward strand.
ACTTTGACGAGTTCAGGCGTCATCTGGTCGATGATCTCGGACTCGAGGGTACGGATCAGGAGCTGGTATCGTATTCGATGTACAGCAAGGTCTTCGATGATTACATCAAAAAGCTTCGCGAGACAGGCAATTTCCGCAATATGGGCAGCGATGTATTCTTCCATGGAATAGCTCTCGGACAGACGGTGGAAATAGAGCTTAAACCGGGCAAGATACTCGTGGTAACTCTCGAGGATATCGGTAACACCGATGAAGCCGGAAACCGCGACCTGACCTTTACTATCAACGGTTACCGCAGGATAATATCGATAAAGGACAAGCAGGCCCTGACCAAATCCGTGGCCGGTTCACGGATACAGTTCGCAAATCAGGACGACGAAAAGGAGATCGGCGCGAATATTCCGGGAACCATCGTCAAAGTCCTTGTGGCAGAGGGCGATGTAGTGAAGCAGGGACAGCCTATAGCGATCATCGAGGCCATGAAGATGGAGACAAATGTTATTGCCACGGGAGACGGAGAGATCGCCAAGATATACATAAAGGAGGGCGACAGCGTCAAATCCGGCCAGCTCATCGCAAGGCTCGAGGACGTGCAGTAAAAAAATCGCTCTTGAAGAATAAGCGGATTACAGATATATTTATGTTTGTGAATTCTATATTAATACCTGGCATTTGCCGAAAGGAGTAATTTATCTCATGAAATAAATCTTAGTTATTAACCCTGGCGCTACATCCACAAAGATCTATGTCTTTGAGGACGAGAACGAAGTGATGCGTGTAGGCATTGACCATGACGCAGCCGAGATTGCAAAATATCCCCATGTTGTAGATCAGGCGCCTTTCAGGAAGGAAGCTATTCTCAGGACTATCGAGGAAAAGGGCTATAAGCTTGAGGATTTTGATGCCATCTGCGGAAGAGGCGGACTGTTCAAGCACATTCCTTCGGGTACATATAAAGTAAATGATGCTGTAATCAGAGACATCGAGAACCCTCCGTACGGTGAGCATGCTGCCAACCTCGGCGCGTATATTTCGAAAGAACTCGCTGATACAGTCGGCATTCCTGCGTTCTTCGTAGACCCTGTCTGCGTTGACGAGATGGAGCCTCTCGCGAGATATTCCGGACTCGGATTGCCTGGCTTTGAGAGACAGTCGTTCTTCCACCCTCTCAACCATAAATCCGTAGCGCGCAAGGCGGCAAAGCAGCTCGGCAAGGCTTATGAAGAGCTCAATCTGGTCGTCTGCCATCTCGGCGGCGGTGTATCGGTAGCCGCTCATAAGAAGGGCAGAGTAGTTGATGTAAACAACGTCAAGGATGACGGCGCTATGGGCATGGACAGAGGAGGCGCTCTGCCTGCTAATGCGCTTGTAAACCTCTGCTTCCAGGAAGGCATGACCAAGGCTGATGTCAAGAGGATCATCGGACAGGAGGCCGGAATCTATTCGTACACCGGAACCAAGGATTTCAGAGTAGTAGAGGACAAGGCATATGACGAGGGCGATGAAAAGATGCTCGAGGCATTCAAGGCTATCGCTTATCAGCTGGCCAAGGATATCGGAGCTATGTCAGCTGTACTGCGTTATAATGTTGACGCTATCATCCTCACAGGCGGAATGGCTTATTCGGAAAGATTCTGTGAGGAGATCAGCTCCTATGTAAACAAGATCGCTCCAATCATGAGATTCCCTGGCGAAGAGGAAATGAAGGCACTTGCAGAAGGAGCTCTCAAGGCTCTCAATACAGATCACTGGGAGATCTACGAGTAATATTCGAATCAATAGATGAGTCAATGGGGATGGTTCTTTTGACTCATATGCGGGTGACGATCGTTGCCCGCTTTTTCAATAGTAATTATTATGAATTATTAATTCCGGCGCATGCTTATCGCTTAGCATAGCTTGGATGAGCATGTGTTTGGCGGACATAAATTTGGCAGACATATATTTGGCGAGCATATGCCGGAGACGGAGGGAAATAATGACTTCTGATAGAATCAATAAAACGCTTATGATAGCTGACGGCGCAAAGATAGTCGGCGATGAGATAAGCATAGGAGAAAACAGCAGCGTATGGTTCAACACTGTCATAAGATGTGATGAGCCGGAGACAGTGACAATAGGTAAGGAGACTAATATTCAGGATCTCAGCACTGTCCACACCGGGCCGGGACACAACGTCCGCGTCGGTAACGGAGTGACCGTCGGACACATGTGCCTTATCCACGGATGCACAATAGGCGATAACACTCTGATAGGAATGGGATCCATCATAATGAATGACGCGGTGGTCGGAAACAACTGCATCATCGGAGCAGGATCGCTCGTAACAGAGGGGAAGGTCATCCCTGACGGATGCCTCGCTCTCGGCCGCCCGGCAAAGGTAATAAGGGAGCTGACCGAGGAGGAGATCGCTAAGAACAGAGCATCCGCAGAGCTATATATGATGGAAGCATCAAAAATCAAGGAAAGACAGAACCGCTGATCCGGGCTGACGTTAGCCAATAGGGACGGTTCCCATTGACTCATTTGAATATCAGGAAAATGATGAGCGATGCTATCCACGCTATCACGCATTGCCAAATCACAACCGCAACGGCCCAGCGCGAGCCCATTTCTCTGCGGATGGCTGCGATCGCTGCCACGCAAGGCGTGTAGAGCAGCGAGAATACGAGCAGTGATGCCGCAGCTGCAGCCGATACAGCCTTTGTCACGCTTGTGCCGAAGAGTATCTTAAGTGTGGCAACGACGCTTTCCTTGGCCATAAAGCCGGATATGAGAGAGGTCGCGAGTCTCCAGTCACCGAGGCCTATTGGTTTGAGTACAGGCGCTATGAATCCGGCTACTGCTGCCAGCATGCTTTCCGACTGGTCTGCGACCATGTGGAAGCCGAAATCAAAGCTCTGCAGGAACCATATCACGACAGTTGCTATGAGTATGACTGAGAACGCTCTCTGCAGGAAGTCCTTTGCCTTGTCCCAGAGCAGGCGAAGGACATTTTTGATGCCCGGGAGCCTGTAGTTCGGAAGCTCCATGACAAACGGCACCGCTTCACCTTTGAACAGAGTACCGCGATAAAGTATGGCTATCAGTATGCCTATCAATATGCCGAGCACATAGAGCCCTATCATAATGAGCCCGCTGTATTTCGGGAAAAATGCGTGAGCGAAGAATCCGTAGATCGGCAGCTTGGCCGTGCAGCTCATGAAAGGCGTGAGCAGTATGGTCATACGCCGGTCACGCTCGCTCGGAAGCGTCCTCGTTGCCATGACGGCAGGAACAGTGCAGCCGAAGCCTATGAGCATAGGCACGATGCTCCTGCCGGAGAGACCTATCCTGCGCAGCGTCCTGTCCATCACGAATGCGACTCTCGCGATGTAGCCCGAATCCTCGAGCAGCGACAGGAAGAAGAACAGCGTGACTATGATAGGGAGGAAGCTCAGCACACTGCCGACTCCCTCGAAGATGCCTTTGATTATAAGCCCGTGCAGAGCTGGATTTACGTTTCCGGCTGTCAGTGCGGCATCCACCACATCAGACAGCGCGCCAATTCCTGTCTCCAGCAGGCCCTGCAGCCACGCGCCTATTACATTGAAGGTCAGATAAAAGACTATCCCCATAATGCCGATAAAGGCAGGTATGGCTGTATATTTACCCGTAAGAATGCGGTCGATCTTTTCGCTGCGTATGCGCTCTTTGCTTTCATGAGGCTTTTTAACTGTAGCCTCGCAGACTTTTTTGATGAACGCGAAACGCATATCTGCTATCGCAGCGCTGCGGTCAAGCCCGCGTTCTTCTTCCATCTGCAGCACTATGTGCTCGATGGTCTCTTTTTCATTCTGATCGAGACCGAGCTTGCTGATGACGAGATGGTCGCCCTCGATGACTTTTGTCGCGGCAAATCTGAGAGGCAGTCCGGATGCCTCCGCGTGATCCTCGATGAGGTGTGACGCAGCGTGTATGCATCTGTGAACAGCGCCGCCGTGATCGTTCTGGTCGCAAAAATCCGTGCGGGCCGGTTTTTCCTGATATTTCGCGATATGTAACGCATGGTCGACCAGCTCGTCTATTCCCTGGTTCTTCGCGGCAGAAATAGGTACGACAGGCGTGCCGAGTATGCTTTCCATTTCGTTGACATCTATCGTGCCGCCGTTTGCGTGCAGCTCGTCCATCATGTTGAGAGCGACAACGACCGGAATGCCCATCTCGAGCAGCTGCATCGTCAGATACATATTTCTCTCGATATTGGTAGCATCGACGATATTGATGATAGCGTGCGGTCTGTCGTTCAGCACGAAATTACGCGACACTATTTCTTCGCTGCTGTATGGCGACATAGAGTATATGCCGGGCAGGTCTGTGACCAGCGTGTTCGGATGCCCCTTGATAGGGCCGTCCTTGCGGTCGACAGTGACTCCCGGAAAATTGCCGACGTGCTGGTTGGACCCTGTCAGCTGATTGAAGAGGGTGGTCTTGCCGCTGTTCTGATTGCCGACGAGGGCGAAGGTAAGGATGGTATCATCCGGAAGAGGGTTGCCTGTACCCTTAGGATGAAAGCGACCGCCTTCGCCAAGCCCCGGATGCTCCGAGGCTGCTTTGAGTTCCTCGGCTGCTATTTCATTATCTGATTCTGCTGGCTGACTCGCTTTGCTGATTTTGTCTATGTCGATTTTTGAAGCGTCGTCAAGCCTCAGAGTCAGCTCGTAGCCGTGGATCTTGAATTCTACCGGATCGCCGAGCGGCGCATATTTTATTACTGTGATCTCCGCTCCGGGAATAACTCCCATGTCGAGGAAATGCTGGCGCAGAGCTCCTGCGCCGCCGACAGCAGTTATTACAGCGGATTCACCTATGCCGAGTTCTCTTAAAGTCATGATTTGTTCTTCCTGTTCTTTTCTGTGATTGCCTGCTCAAGCACATTTGGATATGTCTGTATCACATTATGATTATGCATAAATTAACAGGCCCGTATTTTGATACTGTGGTGGGCCTGCATACAGATCTGCAGACATAAGCTTGCTGTTAATGTTAAGTATACAACTTTATTGATGATAACATATTTATATGAATAAGACTATTGCAAATCGTTCAGAACAGGCCGGATGAGTTACCGCCGGCAAATTATACTTTATCACCGGACTTTTCATGGGAGACGGTAAAATTGCTATTGCATTTATTCGGATCATATGTTAATATATTCGAGCTGAGCAGAGAGCTTTGTGTTCTTTGCTGCAGCTAACTGAATACAGTTAAATTACTTGCAGTGGAGGATTGACCGAGCGGCTAAGGAGCCTGATTGGAAATCAGGTAAGGTGTAACAGCCCCGTGGGTTCGAGTCCCATGTCCTCCGCCATTTTTTAGCCCTGAGAGACGTTTTCTCAGGGCTCTTTTGTTGCAACGGATACAGGCTCTAACCCTTGAAATTTCAGTATGTAGCGGATTTTTTGCAACTGCATGTGATGTATGTACAATGTATCTTGAATTGCGGGAAAATGGGTCTCCGGTTGGGGATATAGCAGGTTTGTTGGGTCTGAGTACGGCGTATAGGCATGGTAAAAAAATGTACGAATAATGAGTACGGTGTATTAACATGGTACACAGACCCAACAGTTGTATTATTTCTCTGAACTGCTTGATTTTACTGGCGTTGATGCATATTTTTTTCCTTGGTTGGGGACACGACAAATGCCAGGTTCGTCATTTTTCATCCCCAACGGGCTGATTCCAGGATATTTCAGCAATCTGTCCCCAACTGTCAGGCATGCTGTCCCCAACGCGACTACAATATGACTGATTTCGCAGTATTTATCAAGTATCTTTTTCAAAATCGCTAAAGTGATTATTTGCAGAATTGCAGGCCTTGATCGTATATTTTACACTGAAGCTGAAAAAAGTATCGTATATATCAAAATGGAA
>JAFRGH010000130.1 GCA_017433945.1 Mogibacterium sp.
ATGAGAAGGATTGTAATCTTGACGCGCTTAACGGTAAGGTGATCGCCATCATCGGATACGGCTCTCAGGGACACGCTCACGCGCTGAACCTCAGGGATTCGGGCTGCAACGTCATCGTAGGATTAAGAGAGGGCGGCAAATCCTGGCCTGTAGCTGAGAAGGACGGATTCGAGGTATATCCGATAGCAGAGGCTGCCAAGAAGGCTGACATCATCATGATACTCATCAATGACGAGGTCCAGGCTGATGTTTACAAGAGCCAGATCGCTCCGAACCTCGAGGAGGGCACTGCCATCGCGTTCGCTCACGGCTTTAACATCCGCTATAAGCAGATCGTCGCTCCTGCAGGAGTTGACGTATTCATGGCAGCTCCTAAGGGCCCGGGACACACAGTCCGCAGCCAGTATGTCGCGGGCAAAGGCGTTCCTTGCCTTGTTGCTGTTGAGCAGGACGCGTCCGGCAAGGCTTATGACATCGCTCTTGCTTACATCGCGGGGATAGGCGGAGCCCGCGCAGGAATTCTCGAGACCACAATGGATGAGGAGACAGAAACGGATCTCTTCGGTGAGCAGACAGTTCTCTGCGGCGGTGTCGTAGACCTGATGCAGTGCGGCTTCGAGGTACTCGTAGAGGCAGGCTACAAGCCTGAGAACGCGTATTTTGAATGCATACACGAGATGAAGCTGATCATCGACCTCATCAACAAGGGCGGCATAGCAGCTATGAACTATTCTATCTCGGATACAGCCGAGTTCGGCGAATACGTATCGGGCCCACGCGTACTGCCTCATGACGAGATCAAGGCAAACATGCGCAAGGTCCTCTCGGATATCCAGGACGGAACCTTCGCGGGCAGGTGGAGTGCTGAGAACAAGAACGGACGCACATTCTTCAATTCAAAGAGAGCGCAGCTTGCAAAGCACGAGATGGAGGTCGTAGGAAAGAAGCTCAGAGACGAGATGCTGTGGAAGAACGACTCGGATCTCGACAATGCTTCAAACTAATACAGACTAATACGGAGAGGGCAAAATGAATTCGGATCAGATAAAAAAGGGTGTCGACCGCGCACCTAACAGGAGCCTCCTGTACGCGCTCGGCCTTACAGAGGAGGAGCAGAGCAGGCCTATCATAGGTGTTGTAAGCTCATATAACGAAATAGTACCGGGGCACATGCACCTCGACAAGATCGCGGAAGCGGTCAAGGCGGGCGTGCGTGCCGCCGGCGGCACTCCGATACTCTTCCCGGCGATAGCTGTCTGTGACGGCATCGCTATGGGACATGTCGGAATGAAATATTCACTTGTAACAAGAGATCTTATAGCGGATTCCACTGAGGCTATGGCAATCGCCCATCAGTTCGACGGTCTTGTAATGGTGCCTAACTGCGATAAGAACGTACCGGGCCTGCTGATGGCGGCAGCCCGCATCAACGTTCCGACTATCATCTGCAGCGGCGGGCCTATGCTCGCGGGCAGGCTCCCTGACGGACGGCGTACATGTCTGTCGCATATGTTCGAGGCTGTGGGAGCTTATCACGCAGGCACCATGGATGAGGCTGGAGTGAGGGATTATGTAGAGAATGCATGTCCGTCATGCGGATCGTGCTCCGGCATGTATACCGCCAATTCCATGAACTGCCTCTGCGAGGCTATAGGCATGGCTCTTCCGGGCAACGGTACTGTTCCTGCGCCTTTCTCGGCAAGGATAAGGCTCGCCAAGGAATCCGGGATGCAGATAATGAAGCTGGTCGAGCAGGATATAAGACCGAGAGATATCATGACTGCCGAGGCGTTCCACAACGCGGAGACGGTCGATATGGCGCTCGGATGCTCGACGAACACCATGCTCCATCTGCCTGCCATCGCCCACGAGGCCGGGATAGAGCTCAGCTTCGATATGGCGAACGAGATCAGCGGCAAGACTCCTAATCTCTGCCATCTGGCTCCTGCAGGCGACACATTCATGGAGGATCTCGAGGCGGCAGGCGGTGTTTACGCTGTCATGAAGGAGCTGACCAAGGGAGAGCTGCTCGATACCTCATGCATCACGGTTACGACAAAGACTGTGGGCGAGAATATCGCGGATTCAGTCAACCGCAATACCGAGATCATCAGGCCGTATGAGGATCCGTTCATGAAGACCGGCGGCATAGCCGTTCTCAAGGGCAATCTCGCGCCGGACGGCTGTGTTGTAAAGCAGTCCGCGGTCGCGCCTGAGATGATGAAGCACGAAGGGCCTGCAAGGGTCTTCGATTCGGAGGATGACGCCATCAGAGTCATCTATGACGGCGGAATCAATCCGGGAGATGTGGTAGTCATCAGATACGAGGGCCCGAAGGGCGGCCCGGGAATGAGAGAAATGCTCAATCCGACTTCGGCCATATCCGGAATGGGACTCGGAGAATCCGTAGCTCTCATTACGGACGGAAGGTTCTCCGGCGCGACAAGAGGAGCGTCCATCGGACATGTCAGTCCTGAGGCAGCATCAGGCGGCAACATCGCTCTTGTCAGAGAGGGTGACATCATCGCGATAGATATCCCGGCTCATACTATTGAGCTTAAGGTATCCGATGAAGAGCTCGAGGCAAGGCGCAGCGAGTGGGTATGTCCTGAGCCGAGAATAAAGACAGGATATCTTGCGCGTTACGCCAAGCTGGTCACATCGGCTGACAAGGGCGCGGTACTGGAGTGAGCACGTACAGTCGATGTGATAGTCATATAGTATTGGGCAAAACGGCTGGCCCGTAATGCCTGCAAATAAGGCATTACGGGCCGGGTCGATAAGAACAGGAGTTAAAAGAACGGGCTGGGGGATTCATCATGGATCAGGTAAGAATTTTCGACACGACTTTGCGCGACGGGGAGCAGTCTCCGGGCTGCAGCATGAACCTCGAGGAAAAGATAGAGGTGGCGCACTGCCTTGAGAGACTTAAGGTCGACATCATAGAGGCGGGCTTCGCCATCGTTTCACCGGGAGACTTCGAATCGGTCAAGACTATTGCGGAGAATGTCAAGGACTGCACGGTAGCGTCGCTTGCGCGCTGCAATCCGAAGGATATAGACGCGGCCTGGGAGGCTGTGAAGGGCGCGGCAGATCCGCGCATACACGTATTCCTTGCGACTTCGCCGCTTCACATGGAGTACAAGCTCAAGATGAGTCCTGAGGCCGTGCTCGAGCAGATAGGGGCGATGGTCGCATACGCGAAAAAATACTGCTCCAACATCGAATTCTCCGCCGAGGACGCGACGAGGAGCGAGACGGAATTTCTCAAAAAGGCCGTAACCATCGCTCTCGAAAACGGAGCGACAACGATCAATCTGCCTGATACCGTGGGCTATACCACTCCCGATGAGATGGAGCGCCTGATCAGGACTGTCAAGGAGGACGTGCGCGGCGCCGAAAAGGCTGTATTCTCCGTACACTGTCACGACGATCTCGGCATGGCAACGGCCAATTCGCTGGCAGGCGTCAGGGGAGGCGCGCGCCAGATCGAATGCACGCTGAACGGACTCGGAGAGCGCGCGGGGAACACCTCGATGGAGGAGGTCGTAATGGCGCTTCGCACGAGGCGTGATGAGTTCAAGGTCGACACAGGCATAGATACGACACAGATACACAGGGCGAGCACGACCGTATACAACACAATCGGACAGACCGCGCCTATCAATAAGCCTATAGTCGGCAAAAACGCCTTCGCTCATGAGGCGGGCATACATCAGCACGGCGTGATGGCGAAAAAAGAGACCTACGAGATCATGACTCCTGAATCGATAGGTCTTCATATAAACAATCTCGTACTGGGTAAGCATTCCGGCAGACATGCGGTCGGACAGAGACTCGAGGAGCTCGGGTACGAGCTTAGCAGAGACGAGCTGAACCGTTGCTTTGAGGAATTCAAGGTCATATGCGATAAAAAGAAAAACATCACAGACGCGGATCTTGAAGCCATCGTGAACCACAACACGCAGAATCTGTATAACGATTCGGATGATATCTACAAGCTCGAATGGTTCCAGGCATCCACGAGCAATTTTACGACTGCGACATGCACAGTCTGCCTGACGAAGGATGGCGAAAAGCTGGAAAATGTCGCTCTCGGCGACGGACCTATAGACGCGGCCTACAAGGCCATCGATGAGATAATACAGCCGTCGGAGCACTCGTTTGACATCTTCAATATCCATTCCATATCCGAAGGCAAGGATACTCTGGGAGATGTCACGGTCAAGATAACGGCGCACGGCCGTACGTTCACGGGCCGCGGTCTTTCGACGGATATACTCGAAGCCAGCATCAACGCCTATCTCAAGGGCGTTAACAGGCTGCTGGCATATGAGAAGAAGGTGCAGCAATAATGCGGCATACGAAACACAGAAGCGGAAAGAGGGCATATTTATGGGCATGACAATGACACAAAAGATACTGGCTGCGCATGCGGGACTTAAAGAGGTGCAGGCAGGAGATCTTATAGAGGCGAAGCTCGATATCGTGCTCGGCAATGATGTCACGACTCCTGTAGCGATAGGGGTCTTTGAAAAGGCGGGCTTTACGGAGGTCTTTGACAGGGAAAAGATCGTGATCACTCTCGACCACTACACCCCGTGCAAGGATATCAAATCCGCGGAGCTCTGCATGACTGCAAGAGAATTTGCGCATAAACAGGGCATAACGCATCTCTATGATGTAGGTACTGTAGGCATTGAGCATGCGCTGCTGCCTGAGCAGGGCATTGTCGGGCCCGGAGACTGCATCATCGGAGCGGATTCGCATACCTGCACCTATGGGGCTCTCGGAGCTTTTTCGACAGGCGTGGGATCGACTGACATGGCTGCCGGAATGGCGTCGGGACTCAACTGGTTCAAGGTGCCTGCTGCCATCAAGGTGGAGCTGAAGGGCGAGCTTAGGCCCTTCGTTTCGGGCAAGGATGTCATACTGCATCTCATAGGAGAGATAGGTGTTGACGGAGCTCTGTACAGATCTCTGGAGTTCACAGGCGAGGGAGTCGCGAGCCTGTCAATGGACGACCGCTTCACCATATCGAATATGGCTATCGAGGCCGGCGGCAAAAACGGCATATTCCCTGTGGATGATAAAACGAGAGAATATATCAGGGACAGATTCGGGCGTGAGCCGGTCGAATACACGGCTGATGAAGACGCCGTCTATGAGAGGACAGTGACTATCGATCTTTCGCAGCTCGAGCCGACCGTATCGATGCCGCATCTTCCATCCAACACGAAGCTTGCGAAGGAGGTCGCAGGGCTCCGTATAGATCAGGTCGTTATAGGCTCCTGCACAAACGGCAGGATGTCTGATCTCAGAGCCGCGGCTGCCATCCTCAAAGGCAAAAAAGTTGCGGATAATGTCAGGTGCATCGTGATACCGGCTACGCAGCAGATATATCTGGACTGCCTCAAGGAGGGCATCATAGAGACATTCATCGAGGCGGGATGCGCGGTCTCCGCGCCGACCTGCGGGCCGTGTCTCGGAGGACATATGGGAGTCATGGCGGCCGGCGAAAGAGCCGTTACGACGACGAACCGTAATTTTGTAGGCAGAATGGGACACACAGAGAGCGAGGTAATACTCGCAAGCCCGGCAACCGCGGCGGCGTCCGCAGTCGCGGGCTGCGTGGCGGTACCGGGAGATGAACAGGAGGCGCAGAGATGAGTAAGGACATCAGGGGAAAGGTCTGGAAATACGGGGATCACATCGACACGGACGTGATCATCCCTGCGCGCTATCTGAACGCGCCTGAACCAGCGGAGCTTGCGAAGCACTGCATGGAGGATATAGATACATCCTTCGCCGGAGCCGTACAGCAGGGCGACATAATGGTCGGCGGCTGGAATTTCGGCTGCGGATCCTCGCGTGAGCACGCGCCTGTCGCGATACAGGCAAGCGGCGTCTCATGCGTTATCGCTGCGAGCTTCGCGAGAATATTTTACCGTAATTCGATCAATATAGGCTTTCCGATACTCGAGTGCCCAGAGGCATCAGAGTCGATAAAGGCGGGGGACACGGTCAGCGTCGATACGAAGACGGGTGTGATCACCGACGAGACGACAGGGGAGACGTTCAAGGCGGTACCGTTCCCGGCATTCATAGAAAAGATCATCGAGAGCGGCGGGCTGTTGCCGTATCTTAAGGAAAAACAGGACTAGAGGGTGCGGCTTAGTTAGAGAAGGGACAGCGATATGAAATACAGAATTGCTCTTGTTCCCGGCGACGGGATAGGACCGGAGATAGTTGCAGCGGCTGTCAGCGCGCTTGAGATAGTCGCGGACAGATTCGGACATGAGTTTGAGTTTACCGAATACCCGGCAGGCGGCTCCGCTATAGATATGTACGGGATACCTCTGCCGCAGTCAACGATAGACGGCTGCCTCGCGAGCGACAGTGTTCTGCTCGGAGCGGTAGGCGGGCCGAAATGGGACAGCGTACCGAACGCGCTTCGCCCGGAAAAGGCCCTGCTCGGGCTTCGCAAGGCTCTCGGCTTATATACGAATCTGAGGCCGGCAGCCATACAGCCGGCACTGGCTGATGCCTGCGTGCTCAGGCCTGATATAGCGGCTAAGGGTTTCGATCTTATGATAGTGCGAGAGCTTACGGGCGGCATATATTTTGGCGAGCGCGGCAGAAATGAGGCCGGCGATGCCGCATATGACACGGAGGCGTACAGCATAGCCGAGGTCGAGAGGGTCGCGCGAAGAGCGTTTGAAACAGCACGAAAAAGAAAAGGCCATCTGACGAGTGTCGACAAGGCCAATGTCCTCGAGACCTCGAGATTATGGAGGGAGACTGTCCACAGGCTGGGCGAGACGGAATACCCGGATGTACGTCTCGATGATATGTATGTCGACAACGCCGCCATGCAGATCATACGCGATCCGTCTTTTTTCGATGTGATCGTGACATCCAATATGTTCGGAGATATACTTTCGGACGAGGCTTCTCAGGTGACCGGGTCTATAGGACTGCTGGCATCGGCCTCGCTCGGAGAGACTTCGCGCGGCATGTACGAGCCTATACACGGGTCTGCTCCGGATATAGCGGGCAGGGATATTGCAAATCCTATAGCGACTGTGCTTTCGGCTGCTATGATGCTGAGATATTCGTTTGATCTGGCTGAGGAGGCTGACTATATTGAAAAGGCTGTCTCAGATGTACTTGATGAGGGCTGGAGGACAGCGGATATCAAGGCTCCCGAAGATGAAACATGGCTCAGGGGCAGCGAGATGAAGAACAAGATACTGGAGCATTTGAATTGAAGAATTATAATTTTATTTTTTACAGAGATACAGAGCAGGCCTTTGAAGGCTGGCATGAAACTCTTGCCGTGCTCGTTGAGGGCGGCGGCGATGCGCGCCAGCTGAGCAGGACTGTAATGCTTGATTCATACGGAAAAGCGCGCACCGTGACCGAGCCGGCAGGCAGGGGAAAGGGCCAGGCTGTCAAAGCTGTCGACGCTGCTCTTGCTGACAGTATCAGGGTGCTTGCAGGCAGACTGGTGGCTTTTGCTACCGAGTTTGCGGTGTACGGAAACGTCTGGCAGCAGTGGATAACCTATATACTCATGATGCACGAGAACGCGTTCACGACAGCCTGCGAGCGGCGCACCGTCGGACAGTCGTCCACAATGATGAAGCTTGCCGAGCAGGATCTGGCTTTGATACGTGAAATGTTCGGGACAGATCTTGCGGCGCTCGACAAGGCGGCAGGAACGGAGATACTGCAGCTCTTTGCGAATTATCATATGCCGTTCGCGCAGGAGAGCGAGAGCGGTCCGGGCAGGCAGATAAGGATGATGGCGAGCAGGCTCTCGCACGCGTCCGATGTCAGAGAATTCGGGCGCATCATCACAAGGTACTACGCGTCATACGGCACTGGAATCTTCGGGCTCTACAAGGCGTTCAGAGTAAGCGCGGATGAAGAGGGGATCGATCTCATCCCTGTGACCGAGAGCAGAGATGTGACATTTGACGAGCTTATCGGATGTGAGGAACAGAAAAAGATCCTGCGGGACAACACGGCGGCATTTATCAAGGGCGCGCACGCGAACAACGTGCTGCTCTACGGCGACAGCGGCACGGGCAAATCGACAAGCGTGCACGCGCTGATGCACGATTTCTTCGAAAGCGGCCTCAGACTTGTAGAGATTTCCAAGGCTGAGCGCAGACTGCTGACCCTGGTGCTGGCGGAAATCAAAAAGCGCAATTACAAATTCATTATCTACCTCGATGATCTCTCGTTTGAAGAGAACGAGAGCGATTACAAGGAGCTCAAGGCTATGCTCGAGGGGGCTCTCGAGTCGAGGGCGGACCGCGTGCTGATCTACGCGACCTCCAACCGCAGACATCTCATACGCGAGACCTGGAAGGATCGAAGCGACATGGAATACCAGCAGGATATCCACCACTCGGATACGATGGAGGAAAAGCTCTCGCTGGCAAGCCGTTTCGGCGTCACCATATACTATTCCAAGCCGGACGCTAAGGAATATCTGCGAATAGTGAGAGAGCTCGCGCAAAAAGCGGGTCTCGACAGAGACGAACAGGAGCTTGAGGACGCGGCGAGAAAATGGGAGCTGCGGCACGGCGGCATGTCAGGGCGCACAGCGAGACAGTTCATCTCGTGGCTCCAGAGCGGCGCCGCGCTGGAGGAGTAAGTCATTGACTCACAAACCCATTGACTCGATAATAAAGAAAGATTGGAGTATTGATAAATGGCAAAAGATAAAAAGCTGTCACTGGACAGGATATACCAGGCGGCGTACGTCCTCAAGGACGTCGCGAGAAAGACCGATCTGATATATTCACCGCATTTCAGCAAAAAGAATCAGGTATATCTTAAGACCGAAAACCTGCAGGCGACAGGAAGCTTCAAGCTTCGCGGGGCTTATTTTAAGATAAGCCAGCTGAGCGAGGAGGACAGGGCTGCAGGAATAGTCGCGTGCAGCGCGGGAAATCACGCGCAGGGCGTGGCTCTCGCGGCAGAGAGGATGGGGATCAAGAGCACCATCTGCATGCCTGACGGCGCGCCTATCAGCAAGGTCGAGGCTACCAAGTCATACGGAGCTGAGGTGTGCCTTGTGAAGGGCGCATACGATGACGCCTATGCCTATGCCTGCAGGCTGCAGGAGGAGAATCACGCGACCTTCATCCATCCCTTCAACGATCCTGACGTGATCGCGGGACAGGGAACGATAGGTCTTGAAATACTCGATCAGCTCTCGGAGGTGGACGCCATAGTCGTGCCTGTAGGAGGAGGCGGACTTGTATCCGGCGTAGCCTATGCCGTAAAGCATCTGAATCCGTCGATCAAGGTATACGGAGTGCAGGCAAGCGAGGCTGCAAGCATGGCGGACAGCCTCAAATACGACGAGCAGGTTACACTTAATACCGTGAACACCTTTGCCGACGGCATCGCTGTCAAGCAGCCGGGCGACCTGACTTTTTCACTTATCAAAAAATACGTCGACGAGGTTGTGACGGTTTCGGAGGATGAGATAGCTGCCGCGATACTGGCGCTTATCGAAAAGCAGAAGCTCATCGCGGAGGGCGCCGGAGCTGTATCGGTCGCTGCCGTGATGTTCGACAAGATCCCGGTAGAGGGCAGAAATGTAGTCTGCCTCGTATCGGGCGGCAATATAGATGTGAACATACTCTCGAGGGTAATAACAAGAGGCCTTGTGACCAGCGGGCGCAACTCGACTCTGCAGATCGCTCTCGAGGACAAGCCGGGACAGCTTGTGGATGTAGCGACTATAATAGCGTCATGCGGCGCGAACGTGACAGGTGTTCATTACGGGCATTCGGATGCCAATACGGCTGTCACAAGCTGCGTGCTGACACTGGATATTGAGACAAGAGATTTCGGGCAGATCGAGGAGATACATAAGGTGCTGACCGAAAAAGGCTTCAAGCTGCTGTAAATATTTACGACACCATGAAAAAATAGGAGGAAAGAGAAAATGGAATACACATTCCCTGTAACGAGAACTACTTCACCTAAGGAGAAACCTGATGTAAACGCTCTGGGCTTCGGCAAATACTATACGGATCACATGTTCATCATGGATTATGATGAGGGCCAGGGCTGGCATGACGGACGCATCGTCCCTTACGGACCGCTTTCGATCGATCCTGCAGCGGCAACACTCCATTACGCGCAGATGTCCTTTGAAGGAATGAAGGCGTATCTCAATCCGCAGGGCGGCATTAATCTCTTCCGTCCGGATATGAACGCAAAGAGAATGCAGAATTCAAACGACCGTCTCTGCATTCCGAGGATAGACGAGGAGCTTTTCGTAGAGGCTGTTAAAGCGCTCGTAAAAGAGGACGCGGACTGGACACCGAACGCTCCGGGCACATCTCTTTACATCAGACCGTTCATCATTTCTCCTGAACCGAGCATGGCAGTTCACCCTGCGAATCACTACTGGTTCATCATAATCCTGAGCCCTGTCGCAGCCTATTACGAGGGGAACGACAAGGAGCTTCACGGCAGCCGCATCTGGGTAGAGGAAAATTATATCCGCGCTGCTGTCGGCGGCACCGGCTTCGCGAAATGCGGCGGAAACTATTCATGCGGCATGATCGCGTCGGAGGAGGCGAAGAAGCAGGGCTGCGAAGAGGTACTGTGGCTCGACGCGAAGGAACACAGATATGTCGAAGAGGTCGGCACATCCAACGCATTTTTCAAGATCGGTGACACCGTCTACACCTCGTCTCTGACAGGCTCGATACTGCCGGGCGTCACAAGAGACAGCACACTGCAGCTTCTCAGGAAATGGGGCGTAAAGACAGAGGAAAAGCGCCTTGAGATCGAAGAGGTGCTTGCGGCTGCTGACAACGGCACGCTGACAGAGGCCTGGGCGACAGGAACTGCCTGCGTCATTTCGCCTATAGGACTGCTCAAATACAAGGGCACGGAGCACGCCATAAACGGCGAAAAGGTCGGAGAACTCAGCCAGAAGCTCTACGACACGCTCTACGGCATGCAGACAGGAACACGCGAGCCCGAAATGGAGGGTTGGGTCATCACGCTCTGATGCAAAGATCAGAAGAACTCATCTGATACACTCATACACGCCTGATGCGTTTATATACGCTGCCGCCGGAACCGCTGAGACAGACGGTTCCGGTTTTATAGCCAGGATATTGAACCAAAGAATTCGTATGAAAGAGTTCGTGTGAAAAGAGTTCGTGTGTTGCTACAAAGTCTGAATGAGCGGATAAATTTTTACAAAAAAGGAGAAATTATTAATGGACATAGGATATCTGCTGCTTCTTCAGGAGTTCAGAAACAGCATAAATGATTCGCTGACGCCGTTTATGGAGATGATGTCGACGTTTGCGGTTACATATCTGGTAATAGTTCCGGCGTTTGTATACTGGTGCATAGATAAGCGAAACGGGCTCTATACATTAGCTTCATACTATACGACTGTAGCCGTGAACGCTGTCATCAAGCTTACGGCGTGTGTTTACCGCCCGTGGATCAGGGATCCACGAATCATACCGGCAGGTGATGCTATAAATACTGCTACAGGGTATTCATTTCCGAGCGGGCACACATCTACGGCAGTACCGATCTACGGAGGCCTTGCGGTCGCTGCAGTTAAGAAGATGCGGTGGATCTCCGTACTGTGCATAGTCTGCATTGCGGTCACCGGTTTTTCACGCAATTATCTGGGCGTCCATACACCTCAGGATGTTATCGTGGCCGTGATCGAGGGCGTGCTTTCCCTCTGGGTGATCTCTAAGATATTCAGCTATCTTGACTCTCATCCTGAAAAGGAAAATATCATACTGCTTGCCGCAATTGCAGTCTGCGTGCTGGGCCTTATATACATCAGCTGCAAATCATATCCTCTGGATTATAAAGCGGACGGCGAGCTGCTTGTTGATCCGTATAATATGAAAAAAGACGGATTCGGTGACATCGGATACCTGTTCACATTCTGCGCGGCGAGGCTGATCGAAAAAACATGGATAAGATTTGAGCCTGAACTTACGAAGGAGAATCTTGCTGCAGGGCTCGCCGGAGCAGTCATCGCTTCTATACTCATCCAGTCAATAGGTGATCCGCTCAAAGCTCTGCTCGGTCTGCACTGGGGCGCCTTCGCAAAGAACTTTGTGATAGTGATGTTCATAGTTGCGATCTGGCCGGCCGTGATCAAAAAGGTCAGTGATACTGAAACCGCGTGAGCATTGATATTCAGAATAATCATATTCAGAACCTAACCAAATACATGGTACAATAAATACCAATTATAGGGCGCTTATAAAAAACGCCGAAACCATTGAAAATACAAGGAATACTCAAGTAAGAGCCCTTTTTTGCAACATTTTATATACATACACCTAAAACACAATATATGCTAAAAAATGATTAGTTCATATACAAATCAGCACTATATATTGTGCTTTAACCAACTTCACGTATCTTATGTATGTTTCGTATGTTATTGACATTGACTATTATGCGCGTTATATTAAATTTAAGAAACTGTAAGCGTTAACACACAATAGGAGGTGTTTTCATGATCAAATACGAAAATAACGCGTATGAGGCAATGCTGGGAAACATCACCGAAAGCACAATTGAGATGGCCGTTAAATGCGTATCCCAGTGCACAGGATGCATGTGTAACTGCCGGTGCTCTTGCTCAGGTGGAATAATAGCAGACGTAGATTGGGAGGTACTATCAGATGAGTGCTAATACTGTAGATTATGCAAAAATGTTTGGTGAGATTTGCGACGAGGCTATGGTAATGGCCAGATGTGCTTGTGTAGCTTGCAACTCTTGTACATGTGCTTGCTCATGCCGTAATGTTCCAGAAGGCATGGACGAGATTGATTGGTAAAGTGCAGAATACCGGAAAGCGTATATAAAGATTACTAAATGCTTGTGAGTTATGCTTTCCGGAGGTAATTAAGATGAATACAATGGAGGAGATGGGATGGTAAGGTTATCACGGTATGCCCATGTGTTTGATTTGGATGGTGCCGTTGCTCTATATCACTCGCTCAGAATGAAACCAGTGTATTTGAAGAAAAGTGCTTATGAGGACTTACGGGCTTGGCTTGTAAGTCCTTTTTGCAATGAGTATGAAGATGCACCAGATAGTATCAAAAATGAAGTTAATGAGCTGGTAAAGTATAAAATACTTAATCATTCTGAAGAAGATGATGAAAAGGTATTACAGTTCGTAAAGAGCAAAATACCTGCACCCGCAATAAATGTGTGCTACATGATCACAAGCGAGCAGTGCAATTTAGCTTGTAAGTATTGCTTCTTGGGTAATAATGACGCAAAAAAAAGAGGCCATTTTGCGTTGGAGAATATGAGCCGGGAAACGGCTGACAAAGCTATAGATTTTTTCATAAGGCAGATAAAACTCTCGGGACTTGATACAGAAGAGAACACACCAGTACTGATCTTTTATGGTGGCGAACCTATGGTCAACTATGATGTCTTGGTATACATCGCAGAGAAGATCAATGGGATGCGTGATAAAGAAAAGTGCATTAAGAATCTTGAAATGTCGATGGTTTCGAATGGCCTTCTTTTGACAGAGGAACGTGCCTTGAAACTAAAAGCGCTCGGCGTATCAATAGCAATCTCTGTAGATGGGTTTACAGAAGATGCTAACAGTATGAGAGTTGATACTGCCGGCCAAAACGTATTCTCGAGAATTCTGAAGACTCTTGATATGTGTAAGAGGATAGGAGTAGATGTATCGCTGTCTGTAACACTAAGTGAGGAAACAATCAAGAACACAAAGGACATCCTGCGTCTTGTTGATAATTACGGAGTAAAATCTTTTGGCTTTAACATATTGATGTCCGACGAGAACTTTGTTGTCCCGCAGGAATATAATGAGGCGGCAGCTCAGTTTATTCTTGATGAATTTATTGAGCTTAGAAAGCTTGGAATATATGAAGATCGTATTATGAGAAAGCTGAAAGCTTTTACAAAGGCTCAAGTTTACTTTTCCGATTGTGCTGCAACCGGCGGAGGTCAGATCGTTGTAGCGCCTGGAGGCAGGGTCGGAATATGCCATGGTTGCCTTCACGATAAGCAATACTTTGTTGCAAATGTTAATGATACTGAGTTTGATGCGACCAAACATCCTGATTTTATCGAATGGTCTCAGTTAACACCGATAAACAAAGAGGAATGTCAAGACTGCCCTGCACTTGGAATATGCGGTGGCGGTTGCCCTATCAAT
>JAFRGH010000017.1 GCA_017433945.1 Mogibacterium sp.
CCCTTAACGGCCGCATCGCTCAGGAACTCGGAGTCTTTCTCCGTCCCGTCTCCGCCGAGTCTCCTGACGTCAGGCTCGAGCACATCGCCGACCTGTTCGGATACGCTCGCGCGGACGATATCCATCAGGCTGAGGCTATCCGTGGCCGTCGCGCCGCCTTTGTTGATTATGAAACCGCTGTGGAGCGTTGACACCTCCGCGCCACCGACGCAAAGGCCTTTGCATCCGGCATCTTCGATCAGCTTGCCTGCGAAGTAACCTACAGGGCGCTTAAAAAAGCTCCCCGCACTTGGGTACTGGACCGGCTGTTTAGCGTTTCTCTTGGCCGCCAGTTCGCTCATCTGCGCGCGAATCTCATCTTCGTCACCTTCTTCGAGCCCGATGACCGCTTCAACTACGATATCACCTGTCTCGTGGAGCTTCGTGTGTCTGTATGACATTTCCAGATCTTCGGCGGTCATTTCTTTGACCTCGCTTCCGTCTCTGGTGATCACTGTGGCCTGCTTGAGAATATTTTTGATCTCACCACCATAGGCTCCCGCATTCATGAATACTGCGCCGCCCATGCTCCCCGGGATGCCTGATGCGAATTCAAAGCCTGACAGGCTGTCTGCCGCCGCGACTTTAGCGATAACAGAAAGCAAAGCCCCCGCCCCGCACACCAGGTCATTGCCCTGACGTTTGACGTAATTAAAGGCCTTGCCTATCTTGACTATGACGCCATTATACCCTTCATCTCTGACGAGAACGTTAGTGCCGTTTCCGAGAACCATGTATTCAGCGTCTGAATAGTTGAGCTCTTTTATGACAGCCTGAAGTTCTTCAGTGTTTTGTGGCTCAACAAGCAAGGCGGCTTTACCACCCGCCTTGAATGAAGTATATCCTGACATATCCGCGTCAGTAATAATATTATTCTCAGGAATTATCCTGCTCAGTTGTTCCTTGATCGTTTTCATGCTTTTTTTGCTTCTTCTTTCTCTTTTTGACTCTGTATTTATCAACTTTGTAGTCCGACACATCGGTCGAGAATCCCTTTTTGCCGAGCCTCTTGTTCAGGGCTCTGGATATATACGCGTAAATGACCGCGAATACCGGAACTCCGATTACCATTCCGAGGAATCCGAACAGTCCGCCTCCGACGAGTATTGCGAACAGTACCCAGAAGCTGGCAAGTCCGGTCCTGTCTCCCAAGATTTTAGGTCCAAGCACATTGCCATCAAACTGTTGCAGCGCGACTATCAGGATCAGGAAGTACAGGCAGTGCATCGGATTTACCATCAGCAAAAGCAGCGCCGAAGGTATGGCTCCGATGAACGGACCGAAGAACGGGATGATGTTGGTGATTGCAATTATGCAGCTTATCAGCAGCGAGTACTCCCATCCGAATATAGACATGCAGATAAAGCATATTATACCTATAATGATCGAATCGATTATCTTGCCGTTGATGAACCCGCCTAAAGTTCTGTTAGTGAAATCCGCACCTTCCAGAATCTCATCTGCTGTGCTTTCCTTGAAGCAGGCAAACAGTATTTTCTTAGCCTGCGCGCCTAAAGTGTCTTTGATATTAAGGAAATATACGCAGACTATAATGCCGACTATGAAATCGAAAACTACACCCACCGCACCGATAACGCCGCTGGATATGCCGGCTGCTATAGAACTGGTATGTGGCAGCCATGTGTTCTTAGCAAACTCGACGGCGCTGTCCGTGAAGTAGTTGATCCATTCATCTATAGTATCTTTGGCTACAGGCAGTTTAGCGAACTTTATATCGATCCATTTTGTGAATGTTTTCATGGCATCCGGCAATGCATCAAATATCTTGACTAAGCTGTCAA
>JAFRGH010000131.1 GCA_017433945.1 Mogibacterium sp.
ATATACAGCTGCGGGCGGACGCATAGAGTATTCCACCTGTACTCTTAACAAGGATGAAAATGAAAGGCTTGTAAGCAGTGTTGTCAAGGCTTACAGTTTTGTCAGCATTGTTGAAATGCGAACGATTTTGCCATATAATTGTTCAGTAGGTTTTTTCTATTGTATACTCGATAAAAAAGCCTGATTGTACACATTTATATAGATATTCTGTATGAGAATATAAAAATTATTACTTGATGGAGATTATTGTTATATGAATATCGGTTATATAACGGACAGAGGCAGAAGGAGACCGACCAACGAAGATGCCGTCAAGGTGCTCGAGCATGAGAATTTCTTCATGCTGGCAGACGGAGTAGGAGGCAACAGATCCGGTGAGGTCGCCAGTCAGTCCGCGCTTGACGCCATGGAGAAATTCATCACGCATAATCCGCCTCAGTGGCTCGAGAGTCGTGATGAGATCGTCAGGTATTTTCGCGCGGCCGTTAACTATGTCAATCACTACATCATCAAGCTGTCCGAGGCCAGACCTCAGTATACGGGAATGGCGACGACACTCGCTTTTGCGTATATCAGGGACGGAGAGCTCTATGTTGCCAATGTAGGAGACAGCAGAGTATATCTGATAAACAGCGGGATGATACAGCAGATCACCGAAGATCACACGTATGTTAACGACCTGGTCAAGATGGGCGCTATCACCAGAGAAGAGGCGCAGCACCATGCCCGCAAGAATGTGATCACAAGAGCTATCGGGGCCAATGCCAATAATGAGCCCGACTGCTTCAGCGTACCTCTCGAAAGAGGCGATAAAATACTGCTCTGCAGTGACGGCCTCTATGACGAAGTCGACGATGAAACTATTTTTGCGGCAGTATCGAGATTTGACGATATGAGGATCTGCGCCGAAGATCTTGTGGCGATAGCTAATGAGCATGGCGGCAATGACAATATATCCGTTATTTGCGTTGAACTTATGGAGGAAATGGCATGAGCAGCAGATTACTATCCGGCCGTTATGAACTGCTCGAAAAGATAGGCGACGGTGGTATGGCTGTCGTCTACAAGGGTAAGGACAGACTCCTCAACAGGTTCATTGCGGTCAAGATATTAAGACCAGAATTCACCAAAGACGCTACTTTTGTCGAAAACTTTAAGAGAGAGTCCCAGGCGGCGGCAGGCCTTTCGCATCCTAATATCGTAGGAGTCTATGATGTAGGACGAGAAGGCAACATAAACTATATAGTTATGGAGCTGATCGAGGGAAGGACTCTCAATGACATTATAGAGGATGAGGCGCCGATGGATTACCGCAGGGTGATCGACATCAGCAAGCAGGTCGCGTCAGCCCTCAAGGTAGCGCACAAGAATAAGATCATTCACAGAGACGTTAAGCCTCACAATATAATGATCACCAATGACGGCGTAGTCAAGCTCGCAGACTTTGGTATCGCGAGGGCTGTGAATGACGCAACGCTTTCGACAGGCAGCAAGATCGTCGGTTCGGTACACTATTTCTCGCCGGAACAGGCCAGAGGCAATTATGTTGACGAGCGCTCTGATATCTACTCGCTTGGCATAGTAATGTACGAGATGCTGACCGGCAGGGTGCCGTTTGACGGAGATAATCCTGTAACTGTCGCCCTGAAGCATATCAACGAGGAGATCACGCCTCCGAGCGAGCTCGTCAGCGGAATCCCGCCGGCGCTTGAAAGATGCGTGATGAAGGCGACAAACAAATATCAGACGAACCGGTATTCGAGCGCTGAGGAAATGATCGAGGAACTCGATAATATCGCGTTTGTTACAAACGTTGCAGGCTCGTCGATTTTTGCTGAGTCATCAGATGTAATCGAAAAGAGGAACAAGAGGATAAGGGCGCAGGTCGAGGCTGAGGTCGAGCAGCAGCAGATAGCGTCTGATCATCAGAAGAAAAAGCAGAATGACCCTGCCAGAAAAAAGAAAATAATAATCATATCAGTTCTGGCAGTTGCTCTCTTGATGCTTATCGGGATATTCGCCGCATGGAGGATGGGCGCGTTCTCTCCGACAAAGGAAGCGCCAGATCTTATGGGCAAGACTATTGAGGATGCTCAGGAAGTCGCGGAATCCGAAGGCTTTAGGCTGAAGCAGGGCAAGGATATAGATTCTGCCGAGTCTCCGGCAGGCACTGTATGTCTGCAGGATCCGGAAGCCGGAACCGAGCTGCTCAAGAACGGCACTATTACTGTGAACCTTTCCAAGGGCAGCAAGGAGGGAATGGTTCCTAATGTCGTCGGAATGCAGCGTGAGGATGTAGAGAATTTCCTGGCGCAGTATGGATATGAGCTCGGCAATGTCAAGGTCGAGACTTCGCCTGATACAGAGGGCAAGGTCCTCGAACAGGACCCTGTCGCCGGATCGGCTCTTGATAAGGAGAGCAAGATCAAGATCGTAGTGTCGGACGGCAAGCGAACAGAAAAGGGAACTGTTCCTTCTGTCACCAATCTGTCTCTCAACGATGCTAAAAAGGCTATTAATGCTGCCGGATTCAAGGTCGGAAACGTCACATACGACTGGGACAACAATGTCGGCACGGGTTATGTAATGTATCAGCAGTATCAGGCTAACTCTCTGCTGGACAAGGGCACGACCATAGATATACAGGTCAGCTCAGGTCCTGAACCGGAGCCGGAAACACCTGATGATGAAGAGAGCGATGACGGCGGCGGAGATAAGGATAAATCCGATAATGCCGATGAGTCGGAAGAATAGGCTCATCTCTGCGGTATCTCAGCATGATAGGAAGAGTAGTAAAGGGCATAGGAGGCTTCTACTTTGTTCATGACGGCGAGCATGCCGTCATGGGCAAGGCCCGCGGCAATCTTAAAAGGAACAAGGAACTCATATACGTCGGAGACATAGTCGATTATGACATTGACGCAAACGACAGCGACGACGAATGTGTCATCAACAGAGTGATCGAAAGACGTAATTTTTTAACACGGCCTCCGGTATCGAATCTCGATATGCTGGTCGTCGTATTTTCGTTAAGGCATCCCGCGGTGAATTATCCGGTGATAGATAAGCTGCTTGCCGGAGCAGAGAAAAACGGCATAAAGCCGGTGATATGCGTTTCCAAGCCCGATCTCGTTTCTTCGGACGAGCTGGCTGAATGTCGCGGTATCTACAGGGACATATATCCTGTCCTTTCGGTCAACGGCAATACCGGCGAGGGAACAGAGGAGCTGCTTGAAATGATACGCGGGCGCAGCGCCGCTCTTGCCGGCCCGTCGGGCGTAGGCAAGTCCACTATCACAAACCACATACTCGGAGACAGTGTCGCTGCAGTCGCCACAGGTGAGATCAGCGGCAAGACGAGGCGAGGCAGACATACTACGCGTCACGTCGAAGTATTTCCGCTCGGCGGCGGTACATATCTGTACGACACTCCGGGATTCACTTCGCTCGATATGGATGAGATCGAAGCAGTGCGGATTCGCGAGCTGCTGCCTGAGTTCAGAGAGCTGAACCACAGGTGCAGATACGCTGACTGTATGCATATAAACGAGCCGGAATGCGCTGTAAAGGAGGCGCTTGCGGCAGGCAGGATAAACAGAAGCAGATACGATTCATATATTATGATGACAGAAGAGGTAAAAGCATGGCAAAAACAGCGCAGATAGCACCGTCGATACTGGCGGCGGATTTCGCTAAGCTGGGTGAGGACGTCAGAGATATTTGCGAGAGTGGCGCGGACTATATACACATCGACGTAATGGACGGAATGTTCGTACCAAACATAAGCTTCGGCTCCGCGGTAATGAAGAGTCTGCTCGGGTATGCGGCAGTTCCCTTTGACGTACATCTTATGATCATGGATCCGGACAGATATATCGAGGATTTTGTGACTGAGAATACGGGATTTGTGACCGTGCATTATGAGGCGTGCGAGGACCTCGGAGAGACTCTGCATCATATACACAGCCTGGGCGTAAAGGCGGGCGTTTCCATCAAGCCTCTGACGGATCCGCAGGTCCTTGATCCCTATCTTGAAGATATAGACCTTATACTGGTCATGTCTGTCGAGCCGGGATTCGGCGGACAAAAGTTCATGCCTTCGTGTCTGCCTAAGATAGAGTATTACAGCCGCAAAAAGGAAGAGCTCGGGCTCGAGTATATCATCGAGGTCGATGGAGGAGTCGGACCTGCCAACGCTCATCTTGTAAGGGACGCGGGGATAGACCCGATAGTTGCCGGATCTGCGGCGTTCAAGGCTGCCGACAGGACGGCGGCGATCAGAGGAATAAAAGGGATTTGAGAGGAATATGAGAGGGATATGAAAGGAAAATGAAATTGTACATTTTTTGAATGATATCCTGCAAAATATGCCCTCAAAAATGTGTACTGAATTCACTTTTTTAAAATATTAAACTGCAGGCAGGGAGAGACCTGCTATGCTGAGAAGAAGACTGTTCGCGTATACATGCGCGATGATAGCCGGGATCGCTTCCGGCTATTTTATTTTGGAAAAGGGAAAACTGTTTTGCGGAACTATGCTGATGATAAGCATAGCAGTATCCGTGTGCTTTGTTGTGCCGGACGGGCCGGGTGAGGAACAAAGAACGGACCGCAGGATCCGCGCATCCGGATCAGGACTGCAAAGAGACAGCCTTTTACTTGTGATATGGCTGCTGACCGGCTTCCTCTTGTTTACCGGGGCATATCTGTCTTTTGAAAGTCCTTTGCAGCTGCCGGACGGGACGGTCATAGATCCGAATGATACTGCTGCTGTCGAAGGCATCACGAGTGTGAGCGGCAGGGTCTTATCATGCTGTCATAAGGATGATATTTACCGGATAGTAATAGCGGAGACCGGGATAAAAGGGGTGAAACGCGTACAGATAAATATCGAGTCGTCTGCTCTCGATCCGGATATTGACAGGGATCAGCCTGAACTGTCAAACAGCGCGGATATGTCTGCGGAGGAGCTCTGCCGGCTGATCGGGAGGAGAGTGAACGCATACGGGAAGCTGCGCGAGATCAGATGCAGAGATAATCCCGCGTGCTTTGATTACAGACTGTATATGAGGAGCAGGGGTATACGTTATACATTCAGGGCGGACAGCATTGTTTCGGATCAGGCTTCAGGATCAGATTCAGGATATGCAGAAACAGCCGGCTCAGATGGATGTTACGAAGCCTGTTCAGATGACGGCTGTGCGAAATCGTTTTGGAAGTACAGAAGATTCATTATAAGGGAGAGGGAGAGCTTCCTTGCTCTGTTTGAAGATGAGGAGATAAGGGGCTTTGTCCGAGGCATGGTGTTCGGCGACAAATCTGAGATAGATGAGGACACTATTGAAACCTTCAACATCAATTCCACCGGACATATACTGGCTGTAAGCGGTCTGCATATCGGCTTCCTCTATGCTCTGCTGAGAGTTCTGTCCGGTCGTAAGAGGACAAAGCTTATGGCGGTCCTGACCATCATCCTGATAATACTCTACGGGGAAATGACCTTGTGGAACGCTTCGACGGTGAGGGCTGTGACTGTACTGAGCATCGATCTGCTTGCCGTTCATTTCAGAAGGCGGGCGGACATGCTTACCTCCGTGAGCGCTGCGGCAATGCTGATACTTATATTTCAGCCGTATCAGCTGTTCAATACAGGATTTCAGATGACTTTTATCGTTCTGGCGGCGATCTGCTTTATCGCAGAACCGCTTAAGCTCTATGTCGGCGAAGGATTTGCAGTAATGCTTGCGGTACAGGCGGGCATTGCGCCGCTGACTGCATTTGTGTTCAACCGTTTCAATCCTCTGGCGCTGCTGATCAATATCCCGGTGATCATGACAGCATCTGTCCTTATACCGGCATGCATTCTTATGATGGCGGTCAATATGCTGCTCGGGGCGCTGCCGGGCTTTTCGATCGATCTGATCAGCCTGTCGGTCGGCGCACTGATTCATCTCAATGAAGTGCTTTCATTTGACGGAGATTATTCTTTTTTGAGCGCGGGCATGCCGGGAGCGGGAGTGATCGGCGGAGCGGTAAACAGCGCGATAAACGGCTCAGCCGCTGCGATCACGATATTATTTTATATATTCATATTTCTCATGACCTCTGAGTGGATGAGAGTGCTGCTTATCCGAAAGGATAAGAGCACGATCAGGCGCATATTCGCCTGCATGCTGCTGCCGGCTGTGATGCTGTGCACGCTTACTTATAATATTTTTGCCGATGATGAGATAGTGTTCGTCTCTGTGGGGCAGGGAGACTGCACACATATCAGATGCGGCAGCTGCGATGTGCTGATAGACGGCGGCGGAAGCGCTTTTTACAATGCAGGTGAAAGGACGCTGATGCCGTACCTGCTCAAGAACGGAGCTGAGAATGTGGATCTGGCCTGCGTTACTCATCTTCATACCGATCATTATCTGGGGATAAGCCAGCTCGCTTCGGAGGGACAATACAGAGTGAGTGCCGTCGGGATACCGGCGGATTATAAGGATGCTATAGAAAAGGAGCGGACGAAGCTCAGATCTGATTCAGGCTCGGGATCTGAGCCGGACCGGGTAAGCGATCCAGACAGCGGAACCGGTGAACGGGAATGCGGATTGAACATTCCCGAGAATATCAGATATATTGAGCCGGGAAGCAGGATAAAGCTTGACAGGGATGTTTATATCAATGCGATTTGGCCGGCGGCGGGCATGCGCCGGGCGCTGGCTGTCGATGATCCGAATGAGAACAATATGGTATACATGATCCATTACAAAGGCGTCAGGATAATGGTGACGGGCGATCTGCTTGAAGAGGACGAGCTTGCTATGGTCGACTATTATAAAAGGCGGGGAGTGAATGCGCTGAAATGTGATGTCCTAAAGGTCGTGCATCATGGCAGCAGGTCGAGCAGCTGCGAGGCGTTTCTCGATGCGGCCGACCCGTCGATAGCTGTGATACAGGCAGGCGAGAATAATATATACGGCCATCCGCATCAGCAGACGCTTGACAGGCTGGAGGCGCGCGGCATATCTGTCTGCAGGACCGATACGGACGGAGCCGTGGGCATAGATATCCGGGGAAAAGGGAAAGGAAAAAAACTGACAGTGGACCGGGTCAGGGAGCCTCTCCCGCAGTCGTATCGCGAATAAAGAAAAGGACGAGAGCTAAGCCTCGTCCCCGGTATCTATTCGTATCTTATGCCTCTCACCACGCCGTGGATCTTATATCTGTCATCGACAGGACCGCCAAGGCCGGTATGATTGCTGAAGTATTCATGAAGGAGCCCGAATGCATCCGGTGTGCCGATTCGCAGCTCACCGCCCGGGTTCAGCTCTTCCTGTGTCATGCCGAATCCTATGTCTGCTGTCGCGTAATAGAATTCCTGTACGCCTATAGTGTATGTTTTATCAGGGATGACAGGCTCGCCCCTGAATGTGAGTGTCAGATCTCCTTCATCCCTGTAGTATTCGATATGGAGATCCTTCGAAGTCTGGAAGAAAACATCCTTCCAGTCATCCAGGACTTCGGACCTGAGCATATGATGGATAATACGGTAGAGCATTTCTCCGCTGACATCGATCAGATAGATACTCCCATCGTACGGATAAGCCTCTCTCAGATCCTGCAGTGAAACTGTCTTGTCAAGCGAATAGCATCTCATGCTCGATGATGCCAGGAAAAAGATATCGACATCCAGCGAGGTTGCAAAGGCGTCCGCGAACAGCTGGCCTAATTCCGTAGCGTTTCCTCTGCCGTAGTTGTCAAGAGCCCTCGTGAGTCCGGTGACGATAACACCGTATTTTTCATTTATTTCAAGAAGATAGGTGTTGACCATGGCCCTGACGAAATTATCTGTAGGGCAGTGCTCTTCATCTATAGGAATCATCTGCCATTCCCAGCTGTCGATCTGTTTCTTTTGTGTATTATAAAAAAGATCAAAGCGGCCAAGATGTGTGTTGTTCATGCCTGCCTGAACGATGAGTATGCCGTTTTCGACTGCCGGTTCCTCGATATATGTGTGTGAATGACCGCCGACTATGATATCAACGCCGAGCGAGGGATCAAGCTGTTTTGCCAGTTCCAGATCCGCTTCGTAACCGATATGTGTGAGCAGCACGGTAAGATCCGCAGTCTGTCCTTTTTCTCTGAGCGTATTCCTGCATCTCTCGATCTCCTTGATGGAGTCCTGGACCTTTATGAATGTTCCGACTATGCCTTCGTTTTTTGCAAGATCCAATATATCTTTTGTCAGGAGCCCAATGAACAGAATTTTTAATCCGCAGCTGCAGTGTACCATGTGGTATGGCTTGAAGAGCCTGTTTTCGTTTTCCCTGATCAGAAGATTGGCATTGATTATAGGGAATTCCGCGAATCTGTCGACCAGCATCATGTGTGATATGCCGTAATCGAGCTCGTGATTGCCGAGAGCCATGACATCGATATCCAGCAGATTCAGTATATTCATAGTAGACAGACCCAAAAATTCGCTGTCTATAAGTGAGCCTCGAAAAGCGTCTCCCGCGTTGCAGTAAATAGTATCGGGATTTGCTTCTTTTGCTGCTTTGATATAGCCCGACAGCTGAGCGAGGCTTTCGGAGACTGTCCCGTCATCATTTAATGAGCCTGTGAAATTGCCATGTATGTCATTTGAATGCAGAAGTGTGATTTTTTTGACCGGATC
Organism: Mogibacterium sp.; assembly: GCA_017433945.1. Lineage (GTDB taxonomy): Bacteria > Bacillota > Clostridia > Peptostreptococcales > Anaerovoracaceae > Crickella. Next base: position 8,669 of record JAFRGH010000131.1, read on the forward strand.
TTTCATTTGGTGCTCCTTCGATAATTGAACTACAATAAAAGTATAACATAATTAACTGCATCATTCTATCTCTGCGTGCAGTCTGCCCCTGGCCGCGGGCTGAATTGTAAGCTGTATTGTTAATGCGAGATCCGGTGGCTGTCGGTGAATTGTAACTGCATTATATCTGTGATAAAATTTTATAGCTATGTCATACAGAGATTTTGCAAATGATTTCAAAAAAGGAATAAGCGGCGATGTGCTGTTTTTTTACGGTGCCGAGGATTATCTGATGGACTGGGCGGTCCGGCAGGTGATCGAAAGATATGTCGATGAGAGCTCACGGAGCCTGGATGTCAGGCAGTTTGAAGGCGACAAGCTGAGTGCCTGGGATATTATGGGTGAAGCCAGGACATATTCGATGTTCTCCGAAAAAAGGGTCATAATCGTTCGCAACTATCTGCCGTTGTATAAGAAGGCATCTGATGCGGGTGCTGATGATCTTTTAAAATTCGCAAAAGAGAAGCAGGATACGGCTGTCGTCATCTTCGTGCTCGAAGGAAGATATGCCGGAGACCTGACTGCTTACGCGAAGAAATTGATCAAAGCGGCTTCTGCGTATGAATTCGCATCGCTCGACAAGGCGGATCTGAAATCCTTTATTACAAAGCGCGTACACGGCGGCGGCAGGATGATCGCCCGAAGGGAGCTCGAATATCTGATAGATGTGTCGGGGTATTACCTCAAGGGGAGCGGCTACACATTGACGCAGCTCGATGCGGATCTCGAAAAGATGATAAGTGCCTGCATAGATGACAGCATTTCTGCAGGACTGATAGATGATCTGCTCGTGGGTGAGACCGACAAATTCGTATTCGACCTTGTGGATGCTGTTACAGGCGGCAACCGATCAAAGGCTCTCAGCATTGCAGAGGCTATAATTCAGGAAGAGGACGGTTCAATGCAGGTGCTTGCCCTGCTGACTAAGCAGTTTGAGATAATGTATGATTCACTGGAGCTGTCCAAAGCGGGATACAGCATTTCGCAGATGGCGAAGATGACCGGAGTCAACGAGTTCAGGTTCAAAAAAGCGTATATGGCTGCCGGACGCTACAGGATGCACAGGATCAGGGAACTGCTGGTGCAGCTATATAATATCGACAGGGATATAAAGAGGGGCGATATAGACAAGGATATCGCGCTTGAACTGTTCGCGGTGACTGCGTGCCCTTCATAGGGTTCCTTTCATATGGGTCCTCTCATAAGGGCCCTGAACTGATAAGCTATAATATAAAGCAATACGCAGACCGTATATTTGAGAAAAGAGAAGGTAATCGTTTATGAAGCTGTTTGATGAATATCCCGTGCTTGAAAGCGAGAGACTGCTGATAAGGAAAATGACTATCAGCGATGCTGAAGCACTTGCCGCGCTGACCGCTGAGACCGCTGTTTACAGCAGTCTGCCGGCATTTTTGTTTGAGTATAAATATAAGGATACGGCCAGGGTCATTGAAAGCATCGATACTGAGTGCTTTGATAAGAAGGTATCCAT
>JAFRGH010000132.1 GCA_017433945.1 Mogibacterium sp.
CGTTCCTGGATCATCCGAGACTGGTCGGCGCATTTGTCGAAAACTATGAACCTACCAGCGCTTACGGGACCAAGGGCCTCTGTGAGCCGCCTACCTGTCCTGTGGCGCCTGCTATCAGGAACGCTATAGGTGAGGCTACCGGCCTCTACATAAACGAGCTGCCTCTGTCGCCGCACACTCTTTTCCGCGAATTCACGGAAGCGGGACTGATAAACGATTCCTTCGCGGAATAGGGAATACGAGACACGAAAGGAGACATTTTCAAGATGTATGACATAAAAGCGCTGTATGAAGCTGAGAGCGTGCAGCATGCCGTAAGTCTGCTGCAGGAGCATCCCGAGGCACAGATACTGGCCGGCGGCTCTGATGTGCTTGTCCAGATCCGTGAAGGCCGGAGAGCCGGAGTCGAGCTGGTGAGCATATATATGCTGGATGAGCTGAGAGGAATAAGCATCGATGAAGAGGAGAATATACGGATAGGCTCGCTCACAAGCTTTTCGCATATAACAAATGATCCGATAATCCAAAAATACATAAACGTGCTCGGTGAGGCTGTCGATATGGTCGGCGGTCCGCAGATACGCGCGATCGGGACCATCGGAGGCAACACCTGTAACGGCGTTACCTCTGCTGATTCGGCATCTACTCTGATGGCCTGGGACGCGGTGATCGAGATCACAGGCCCTGAGGGGGTAAGGCGCGTTCCGATCAAAGATTTTTACATCAAGGCCAAGGTCGTTGACCTTAGACCTGCCGAGATACAGACCGCTATTCTTATCCCTAAGGCATCATATGAGAACTGTTTCGGTCATTACATCAAATATTCGATGAGGAATGCTCTCGATATCGCAACGACCGGATGCTCTGTCAACGTCAGGCTCAGCGCTGACAAGAAGAGCTTCGACCGCGTGCGCATAGGTTACGGGGTAGCGGCTCCGGTGCCGGTCAGGGCGTATACGGCGGAGGAATTCATCAACGGCAAGGAGATAAACGAAGATAATATCAGGAAATTCGCTGAAACAGTACTCGAGGATATCAACCCTCGTGACAGCTGGCGCGCAGGCAGGGCGCTTCGAAGACATATTTCGGTCGTCATGGCAGAGCGCGCGCTTAAGGAATCAGTAAAGCTTGCAGGAGGTGAGATCAATGGCTAAACAGTATAAGGTAGTCCATTGCAGGATAAACGGCAGGGAGGTCGAGCAGGTCGTTGACGTGCGGGCGTCTCTGACCGACATGCTGAGAAATGATTTTCGTCTCACCTCTGTCAAAAAAGGCTGCGAGGTCGGTGAGTGCGGCGCCTGCACCGTGATCATCAACGGAGAAGGATTCAATTCGTGCATATATCTGGCCGTATGGGCTGAGGGCAAGGATATCTGGACTCTCGAAGGCCTCACCTCGCCTGAAGGCGAGCTCTCGGACATACAGCAGGCATTCGTGGATGAGGGCGCGATACAGTGCGGATTCTGCTCGCCGGGATTCATCATGACAAGCTGGGAGATACTTAAATCGGGCAGAGAGTATACGGACGATGAGCTGCGCAAGGCTCTTTCGGGACATCTCTGCAGATGCACGGGATACGAGAACATATTCCGCGCAGTCAAAAAAACCATGCTCAGGAGGCTCGGCAAATTCGATGAAGCCGAAAGGGTAAACTCACAGGGCATCACCGATTATCCGGAGCCGATGCCGTTCAAATGATGTTCAGATAATTATGAAGAAGCTGATAAAAAACGCGGATATAGTCACTGAATCTGCTGTGTTCAGGGGCGATGTCCTGATAAACGGAGAAAAAACAGAATGCATCGGGCGGGATATCGAATGCCCCGATGCCGAGCTCATCGACGCATCCGGCAAGCTGCTGCTTCCGGGTGCGGTTGACGTGCATACACATATGGACCTCGATGTCGGCATAGCGCGTGCCTGCGATGATTTTTACAGCGGCACTGTGGCCGCCGCGTGCGGAGGCACGACGTGCATAGTCGATCATATGGCTTTCGCGCACGAAAACGTCAGCCTGATGCACCAGGTGGATGAATATCACAGGCTCGCGGACGGCAGAGCTGTTATAGACTACGGTTTCCATGGTGTGCTGCAGCACATGAACGATGACAAGCTCTCGGAGATGAAGGAGATAGCAGAGAGAGAGGGCATAACAAGCTGGAAGGCTTATATGACATACGGAGCCAATATGACGGATGACGAGTGGCTCTACAAGGTGCTGCGAACTGCGAATGAGGCAGGCCTTGTCATCCCGGTCCACTGCGAGAACGATGCTGTCGTCGAGACTCTTAAGGCAGAATTCGGAGCAGCAGGGAAATGGCAGCCGCGCTGGCACCCGCTGTCAAGACCGGCGGGCGCTGAGGCTGAGGCGGTCAGCAGACTGCTGCACCTTGCGAAGATAGCAGGAGAAGCGCCTGCGTACATAGTCCACTTATCTGCTGCGGAGAGCCTCGCGGAGGTCGAAAAAGCGAGGAGGGCCGGACAAAAGCATTTCGGCGTCGAGACATGCGCGCAGTATCTTACGCTGACAGATTCTGCCTACGATGCAGACAGCGAGGGACTCAAAGCGATAATGTCTCCGCCGCTTCGCAAGAGAGAGGACTGCGGGGCGATCTGGGATGCTCTTTCAAAAGGCGGCGTCATCGACACCATAGCGACGGACCACTGTCCGTTCACATTTTCGAAGCAGAAGCAGCTCGGCAGGGACGATTTCAGGAAATGCCCTAACGGGGCTCCGGGCGTCGAGGAACGTCTCAATGTCGTATATTCAGAGGGCGTGGCCGGAGGCAGGATAAGTCTGCCGCAGATGGTCAGGTATCTGTGTACCGAGCCGGCAAGGATATTCGGACTCTACCCTGATAAGGGAGCGATCATGCCCGGAGCTGACGCGGATCTGGTGATACTTGATCCCGGAGCTGAGCATGTACTCAGCATAGCGGATATGCATACAGCCTGTGATTACAGCTGCTACGAGGGAATGAAGCTCAGAGGCAGGATAGAAAAGGTATTCTCACGCGGAAAAATAATCGTCAGGGACAATGAGTTTATCGGAAACAGAGGGTATGGGCGTTACCTTAGAAGGCATAACGGGAGCCTGACGGAATAAAGCATTAATCTGTTAGTATCAGATGCATTTATGCAAATGGGGGAGAGCGGCATGTGACAAAGAAGGCTGCAGAAGGGAGGAACTGTGAAACACGAGACGTATAAAAAGCTGGCAAGCGCCGCGCTCGGAAAGGCTAAGGCCGATCTTGTAATAAGAAACTGCAAGCTGGTGGATGTATTTACCGGAGAAATAGTCGAATCAGCAATAGGAGTCAAGGACGGTGTCATAATCGGAGTGTCCAAATCCTATCATGGCAAAGAAGAGATAGATCTTGGCGGCGCGTACATCGCTCCGGGATTTATAGATGCCCATCTGCATCTTGAGTCTACGATGGTCTCGCCTGCGGAGCTGATAGCTACGGCCGCGTCATACGGGACTACGACGTTCATAGTGGATCCGCATGAAGCGGCAAATGTTTCAGGCGCCGATGGAATCAGATATATACTCGACCAGACCGAAAAATCACAGGCAAATGTCTTTGTCATGATGCCTTCGTGTGTTCCTGCGACGGATATCGATGATAACGGCTGCATGATCGCGGCAAACGATATGTATCCTTTTGTGGGCGATCCGCGCATCCTCGGACTCGGTGAGGTAATGGATGATGACGCTGTCATTAACGGTGATCCGCGGATGTTCGCGAAGTTCGCTCTCTTCGAGCATCAGGTGATAGACGGACATGCTCCTTTCCTGCCTAACAGGATGCTTTCGGCTTACAAGCTGGCAGGCGTAGATACCGACCACGAGGCATCTTCATTCGAATATGCTCTCGAGGAGGTCAGAAGGGGCATACACGTGCATGTCCGCGAAGGCTCTGCGGCTCACAATGTCGAGGACATCGTCAGGGGAATAGTGGAGAGCGGGATAGATACGGAACATTTCTCATTCTGCACTGATGACAAACACATTGAAGATATTCTGCGAGACGGTCATATAGGCTGCAACGTCAGGAAAGCCGTCGCTCTCGGCCTCGACCCGTTCAAGGCGATCAAAATGGCTACTATCAATACCGCGAAATGCTACGGTCTGAAGCATCTGGGCGCTATAGCTCCGGGATATCAGGCGGATTTCGTGGTATTTGACAATATGAAGGACTTCAATATACAGGACGTTTACTTTAAAGGTAAGCGTATAGACAGGTTTGCTCCTGTCAGGGTTAAGAGATGTCCTTCCGCGCTGAAGCATACAGTGAATATCAATAAGGTGAGCGCAGAGGATTTTGTCCTGCCTGTCAGATCGAACAGCACTCATGTCATCGGCATGCAGCCGAAGCAGATCGTTACCAGCGATATTGTTAAATCATTCAAAAAGACCGATAATTTCGTGCCGCATGACGGGTACCTCAAGATAGCCGCTGTCGAAAGACATAAAAACAGCGGCAAAATAGGCGTTGCCGTCGCCGAGGGCTATGGCATCAAGGGCGGCGCTATAGCGTCATCCGTTTCACATGATTCGCATAACATAATAGTTATAGGTGACAGTGATGAAGATATGGCAGTAGCTGTCAACGAGATAGCGAGAGTGCAGGGCGGATACACCGTTGTCGAAAACGGCAAGGTCTTCAAAACACTGCCTCTGCCAATAATGGGCCTGATGACGGACGTCAATTTTGAAGAGGTCAATGAGATAGTAAGGGCCATGAAGGAAAAGGCTTATTCCATGGGAGTGTCCAAGGAGGTCGATCCGTTCATCACTCTGTCGTTTATGGCGCTGACAGTAATACCGGAGCTGAGGATCACCCCTAGAGGACTGTTCCAGACCAACGCTGAATCAAAGCGGTTCATAAAATAATCAAAAAATCTTTTAGGCTGAAATGCCTTGAAAATACTGGTTAAAGTGCTATCATTAGCTTAAGAAGCAAAAACTTTTTTTGGCTTGCTGAATATATGCGGGCATACGACTAATTATTTCCCCTATCTCATTTTATGACGCAATCTACCGGCGCCGGAAATGAACAGAAATGTCACTTGATTATGAACTGATTAAAAAAACCGCTGCAGGCTACCAGAAGGATCTGACAGCATTTCTCAGAGCTATGATCTCTCATCCGTCAGAGAGCTGTGATGAAAAAGCTGTCGCTGAGTGCATAAAGGCAGAGATGGATAAGCTCGGATTCGACAAGACTGAGTTTGACGGTCTCGGTAATGTTATCGGCTGGATGGGCGAAGGCGACAAGATCATCGCGATCGATTCGCACATCGATACAGTCGGCATCGGTAATATAGACAACTGGGAAAAGGATCCTTACGAGGGATATGAGACTGACGAGATCATTTACGGCCGCGGAGGCTCGGACCAGGAGGGCGGTATGGCCAGCGCGGTTTACGGCGCTAAGATAATGAAGGAACTCGGACTTATTCCTGACGGCTATAAGATCATGGTGGTCGGTTCCGTACAGGAGGAAGACTGTGACGGCATGTGCTGGCAGTATATCGTAAACAAGTATTTTGACGGACCTGAGGATGCGAGGAACAGGATCGAGTTCGTCATCTCGACAGAACCTACGGACGGAGGTATTTACAGAGGACACCGCGGACGCATGGAGATCAGAGTCGATGTGAAGGGCGTGTCCTGCCATGGATCTGCTCCTGAGAGAGGAGACAACGCGATATATAAGATGGCTGACATCATAGACGAGGTAAGACAGCTCAATAACAACGGCTGCGATGACTCGACGCAGATCAACGGCCTTGTCAAGATGCTCGACCCTAGATTCAACCCGGATCACTACGAGGACGCGAGATTCCTCGGCAGAGGAACATGCGCTGTTTCGCAGATCTTCTACACCTCGCCTTCGAGATGCGCTGTTGCTGATTCCTGCGCTATTTCCATTGACCGCAGGATGACTGCAGGCGAGACCTGGGACAGCTGCCTCGACGAGATACGCGATCTGCCGGCTGTAAGGAAATACGGAGACGATGTCAAGGTCAGCATGTACATGTACGACCGCCCGTCATACACCGGAGAGGTATATGAAACAGAGGCATATTTCCCGACATGGATAAACAGGGAGAACGCTGCTCACGTCAAGGCTCTTGTCGAAGCGCATCACGCTCTCTACGGCGATGAGAGGATAGGAGCTCCGTCGGCTATGTCTACAAGAACGGGAAGACCGCTTACAGATAAATGGACATTCTCGACGAACGGAGTATCGATACAGGGCAGATACGGCATCCCGTGCGTTGGCTTTGGACCTGGCGCTGAGTCGCAGGCTCACGCTCCTAACGAGATAACATGGAAACAGGATCTTGTAACATGCGCGGCTCTCTATGCTGCTGCGATCAATCTCTATCCGGAGCAGGAGAAGACAGGCGATGTGAGCCAGTTCCGCGCCGGAAAGACGGATAACGATATCAAATAGTAAATAAGCAGCGCACTTCCGAAACGCCTGGAAGTGCGCTGCTGCGAAAATCAAAACATAAACTACAGCTTATCAGTATTGCTTGGTAATGGAGGATCAAATGAAAGACCTGCAAAAATTCATCGACAAACTTGACACTCTCGATTTTAAGGATATGTACGAAAACGACTTCTTCCTGACCTGGGAAAAGACCGATGACGAGATAGAAGCCGTGTTTACCGTCGCAGACGCGCTGAGAACCTTGCGCGAAAAGAACATTTCTACAAAGATTTTCGATTCCGGCCTCGGAATCTCGATATTCCGCGACACTTCCACGAGAACACGCTTCTCATTCGCGAGCGCATGCAATCTGCTCGGCCTTGAGGTGCAGGACCTCGATGAGAAAAAATCCCAGATCGCTCACGGCGAGACGGTTCGCGAGACAGCGACCATGATCTCGTTCATGGCTGACGTCATCGGAATCCGTGACGATATGTATATCGGCAAGGGAAATAAGTATATGCACGAGGTCGTAAACTCTGTGACAGAGGCGAACAGGGACGGCGTGCTCGAGCAGAAACCGACTCTGGTCAATCTGCAGTGCGACATCGACCATCCGACACAGTCTCTGGCAGACGCCCTTCACATCATCCACGAATTCGGCGGAATTGAGAACCTCAAGGGTAAGAAGATCGCTATGAGCTGGGCATATTCACCGTCTTATGGCAAGCCTCTCTCGGTACCGCAGGGAATCATCGGACTGCTGACACGCTTCGGAATGGATGTCGTTCTCGCTCATCCGGAAGGCTATGAGGTAATGGACGATGTCGTGAAGGTCGCTGAGAAGAACGCGGCGGAGAACGGCGGCAAGTTCACCATCACACATGACATGAAGGAAGCCTTCAAGGACGCGGATGTCGTATATCCTAAGAGCTGGGCGCCTTTCGGAGCTATGGAGATCCGTACTGATCTCTACGGCAAGGGCGATTTTGACGGCATAGACAAGCTGGAAAAGGAGCTTCTCGCTCAGAACGCGACACATCAGGACTGGGTAGTTGATGATGAGATGATGAAGCTGACAAAGAACGGCCTCGATACTCTCTACATGCATCCGCTGCCTGCTGACATACAGGGCGTTTCCTGCGAGCACGGCGAGGTCACGGCGGAGGTGTTCGACAGAGCAAGAGATTCGCTGTACAAAGAAGCTTCTAACAAGCCTTATATCATAGCTGCTATGATCTTCCTGGCTAAGCAAAAGGATCCGCAGGCTGCTCTCAAGGCGCTGCTCGAAAGAGGCAAGGCCCGTCATTTTGAATAATTATTGAGAGAAAGCAAGCAGGGAGAGATATATACAATGGGTAAAAAAATAGTGGTCGCCCTTGGCGGTAATGCTCTGGGCGACAATCTGCCTGAACAGATGAAGGCAGTCAAGATTACTGCAAAGGCTATTGCTGATCTTATCGAAGCCGGTCACCAGGTCGTGATCGCTCACGGCAACGGCCCGCAGGTAGGAATGATTCAAAAGGCTATGGCTGAGCTCAGGAGGGCTGAGCCTGAAAAGCACATATACTGTCCTCTTTCGGTATGTACGGCGATGAGCCAGGGATACATAGGATATGATCTGCAGAACAGCCTCAGGGAGGAGCTTCTGGACCGCGGCATCAGCAAGGGCGTCGATATGCTCCTGACACAGGTCGAGGTGGATCCGGACGATCCGGCTTTCGAGCATCCGACAAAGCCTATCGGGGCCTTTATGACCAAGGAGGAGGCTGATCATCTGGTTGAGACCAGAGGCTATGACGTGATAGAGGATGCGGGCAGAGGCTACAGACGAGTGGTAGCTTCGCCTAAGCCTGTCTCCATCATCGAGATCGAGACTATCAGAACGCTTGTTGACGCAGGTCAGATAGTTATAGCATGCGGCGGCGGCGGGATCCCTGTATTCAGGACAGAGGGCCATCATCTAAAGGGCGCCGCGGCTGTTATAGACAAGGACTTTGCGGCCGAGTGCCTTGCTGAGGCTCTCGATGCTGATTTCCTGATCATCCTGACGGCTGTTGAAAATGTGATGATCAATTACGGCAAGCCTGATCAAAAGGTATTGAGGGACATAAGTACCGAAGAGGCGCGCAGATACATTGAGGCGGGCGAGTTCGCGCCGGGCTCAATGCTGCCGAAGGTCGAAGCGTCCGTCAAATTCGCTGAGTCGGGTGAAGGGCGCAGGGCTCTTATCACGCTCCTCGAAAAGGCTCACGACGGTATCGAGGGAAAGACGGGCACGATCATCCATAAATAGCGAGTCAAAGAGAACCGTCCCCATTGACCCGTGTCCCCATTAACTCATTCTTAATATAAGGAGGTGGCATTATGCCTCTGATAGGAAACGGCAGAGTAATAACAAGAGACAGCGATCAGCCGTACTTTGAGCACGGCGCGGTCGTATGCGATAAAGATGTCATTTGCGAAGTAGGCGAAGAGAGCGCTCTTCGCGCCAGGTATCCTGATGCTGAGTATGTGGATGCCAGGGGCGGCATCATAATGCCTGGACTGATCAACGCGCACACTCATATCTATTCCGGACTGGCCAGAGGACTTGCCATCGACGGTAACGATCCGACTAATTTCCTTGAAGTGCTCGAGGGCATGTGGTGGAACATCGACCGGCACCTTACGATAGACGGAACGAAAGCCAGCGCTTACGCAACCGTACTCGACTGCATACGCGACGGCGTTACCACTATTTTTGACCATCACGCGAGCTTCTGTGAAATACCGGGATCGCTGTTTGCCATCAAGGATGTATGCGAGGAGCTTGGCATGCGTGCCTGCCTCTGCTATGAGGTCTCTGACAGAGACGGCGAGGAAAAGGCGCTTGAGAGCATACGCGAAAACGGAGAGTTCTCGCGCTGGGCGGCAAAGCAGGACAGCGACATGATCGCAGCGATGTTCGGCGGCCATGCTCTCTTCACCATTTCTGACAAGACCTTTGAGAGGATGGTCGAGGAGAACAACGGCCTGACGGGGTTCCACATCCACGTTTCAGAGGGAATGAACGATGTCTATGATTCGCTTAGGAACTACGGCTGCAGACCTGTGAACCGTCTGCTGAACCACGGCATACTCGGCGAAAAGACCATGCTCGGACACTGCATACACGTTAATCCGGCAGAGATGGACATCATCAAAGAGACGGGTACCATGGTCGTCAACAACCCTGAGTCGAACATGGGCAACGCCGTAGGCTGCTCGCCGGTGCTTCAGATGATGAAAAAGGGCATAACAGTCGGTATGGGTACTGACGCGTATACTCACGACATGCTCGAGAGCCTTAAGGTATTCCTGATAATACAGCGTCACAACGCGTGTCTTCCTAATGTCGCTTTCATGGAGGATATGCAGATGCTCTTCGACAATAACCGTATCATAGCCGGCAATTATTTCAAAAAACCGCTGGGAATACTTAAAGCCGGTGCTGCGGCTGATGTGATCGTCATGGACTACAAGCCGTTCACGCCTTTCTCGGATGCAAACATAGACGGACATATGCTGTTCGGCATGATGGGCAAGAACTGCCGCACTACCATAATAAACGGCAGGGTGCTGTATAAGGACCGCGAGTTCGTCGGCATCGATGAGGACAGGATCAACGCATGGACCATGGAGCAGTCGAAGAAGCTCTGGGGCGAGCTGAATAACAGGACGTACTGAACTTTTGTGTATTTGTGTATATGTAGAAAAAATGTGAGTGTCAAATTGTGCCGGATCTAATCGTACAGCTCTGTATGTAAGAGTGATCGAGCCGGCAGAAGGGAGGAAGTATGAGCGATATTATGGTTCCTATGAGCTTCGGGCACCTGATGAAATGGGTGCTTGAGGAATATAAAAAAGAGGGCAGTGTCTTCGGGGAACGCAGGATGCCTGCTTTTGATCCGGAGAGGACGCTGCCTATATTCAAGGAAAAGCTTGAATCTCCGTTCGGACCGGCTGCGGGACCGAACACTCAGCTGGCACAGAACATAATCGCGTCGTATGTTACCGGAGCAAGATTCTTCGAGCTCAAGACAGTGCAGATCATGGACGGCAGAGAGCTGGCGGCATGCGTGCCTAAGCCGTGCATCACAGCTCACGATGAGTGCTACAACTGCGAGTGGTCGACAGAGCTCGAGGTCGGACAGGCTTATGAGGAATATGTCAAGGCGTGGATAATCTGCAAGGTCCTTGCGCGCGAGCTCGGGCTGGGAGATCCTGACGGCTTTGTTTTCAATATGTCCGTCGGATATGACCTCGAGGGCATCGAATCCGAAAAGGTCGACAGCTATATCGAGGGAATGAAGGACGCGTCGGAAAGACCTGTCTTCAGGGAGTCTATCGCGTGGCTGAAGGAGAATACAGGGCTGTTTAAGAATATCGATGAGGCATTCATTGACAGTATCAGTCCTCAGATATCTATGTCTATCACCGAGTCGACTCTGCACGGATGTCCGCCTGATGAGATCGAGAGGATAGCGACATATCTGATCACCGAAAAGGGACTGAATACTTATATCAAATGCAATCCTACTCTGCTCGGATACGAGACAGCGAGAGAGCGTCTCGACGCAATGGGCTATGACTACATTGTATTCGACGACCACCATTTCCTCGAGGATCTGCAGTGGAAGGATGCTGTATCGATGTTTAACAGGCTCATCGCTCTCAGCAGGGAGAAGGGCCTTGAATTCGGAGTCAAGTTGACCAACACATTCCCTGTCGACGTAGCGGCCGGCGAGCTTCCGAGCGAAGAGATGTACATGTCGGGAAGATCTCTGTACGTGCTGACTATCGAGCTGGCAAGAAGGATAAGCGAGGAATTCGGCGGCAAGCTCAGGATCTCGTATTCGGGAGGTGCTGACGCCCATAAGATCAGAGAACTGTTCGGCGCGGGGATCTGGCCGATAACCATGGCTACCACACTGCTCAAGCCGGGCGGGTATGAGCGCATGGCTCAGCTCGCGGATGTGCTCGCAGACTGTGAATATAAGGCGTTCGACGGAGTTGATGTCGCAAAGGTAAGCGAAATGGCTTCGGATGCACTCAAAGATCCGTATTACCGCAAGCCGGTCAAGCCTCTGCCTGACAGGAAGGTCCACAGCAGGCTGCCGATAGTATCATGCTTCACATCGCCATGCAGCGACGGATGTCCTATCAATCAGGATATCCCTGAATACCTGGCTGCGATGGCGAGAGGAGATGCGGATGCGGCACTTTCGATAATACTGAAGCGTAATGCTCTGCCGTTCATAACGGGAACCATCTGTCCGCACACCTGCGGTGACAAGTGTATGCGCAACCACTATGAGTCCTCGGTACACATCAGAGACGTCAAGCTGCAGGCTGCAACAGCGGCATTTGACAGTGTAAAGGCGGGGCTGAAGAAATACGACTGCGCCGCAGATAAAAAGATCGCTGTGATCGGAGCCGGTCCTGCCGGACTTGCGGCAGCATCGTTCCTCTCGAGAGCAGGCGCCGCTGTGACAGTATTTGAAAAGACCGACAAGGCAGGCGGAGTAGTACGCCACGTTATACCGGGATTCAGGATAGATGACGCGGCGATAGATAAGGACGTTGAGCTCTGCAGCGCGTACGGAGCGGAGTTCAGATTCGGCGCGGCTGTAGAGGATCCTGCGGCACTGCTTGCGGACGGATATACGGATGTCATCGTTGCCGTCGGAGCATGGGAGAAAGGCCGCGCGAGCCTCGAATACGGAGAAGAGCTGGATGCGCTTGAGTTCCTGCAGGCCGCAAAGGCTGATCCTGCATCCGTATCGCTCGGCAGGGATGTCGTAGTTATCGGCGGCGGCAACACTGCCATGGATGTAGCGCGCGCCGCGAAGAGGATACCTGGCGTTGAAAATGTCCGCCTCGTTTACCGCAGGACACGCAGATACATGCCTGCTGATGAGGAAGAGCTGGTAATGGCAATGGAGGACGGAGTAGAGTTCATGGAGCTGCTCGGACCTGTGGGAGTCAAAGACGGCAGGCTCGAATGCTCTGTAATGAAGCTCGGTGAGCCTGATGCCTCCGGACGCCGCAGCCCTGTGGATACAGGCGAGAGAGTCAGTGTGCCTGCGGATACGGTGATAGCTGCCGTAGGAGAGAGGATAGATACATCCCTCTACAAGGCATGCGGAGCCGAGATCGACGAAAAGGGCAGACCTGTTCTCGATGAACGCCTGCAGACGACAGTTCCTCATATCTACGCTGCAGGTGACTGCAAATCAGGGCCTGCGACAGTGGTAAAGGGCATTGCCGATGCCGCAAAGGTAAGCAGTGCCATAGCCGGAATCAGATTCGATGATGAAGAGTTTGAATCGACTATTCCTGAGGTTTACAGGCAGCGTCACGCAGTCCTCTGCGAGAGTGCGGAGCCAGATGCGCTCAGATGCCTCGGCTGCCAGAAGCTCTGCGCTACATGCGCGGAGGTATGTCCTAACAGAGCGAATATCGCGGTTAAGGCCGAAGGTCTTGATCAGCCTCAGATAGTCCATGTCGACTACATGTGCAACGAATGCGGCAACTGCGCTGTGTTCTGTCCGTATGACGGGCGTCCGTACAAGGATAAGCTCACATTATTCGGATCGGCTGAGGATATGAAGGACAGCGAGAACGAAGGCTTCCTGCCTCTTGCTGGCGGCAGGGTCTGTGTGCGTTACGACGCTCAGGAATTCGAGATGGATCCTGCGAAGGGCGACTCGAGACTGCCTGAGGATGTAAGAGCGATCATCTGCGCAGTTATCAAGGATCACGCATATATGATAAAGTAAGCGCAAGGGCATTAACAATAATTCATATCGATCCCGCGGAAGCCGGTCTTTCGCGGGAATTTTTATATTTATGAGCAAAAATAACAGCGTTGTGGTATAATGTCAGAGGTGTCCGCGAGACACGGATTATTTTGATAAACTGTATTGTGATGTGCGTACATTTGTATACGAAGGAGCAACAATGGAAAAAGCACAAGATGGTATGATGTGGGCGCTGGTCAAGGAGCGCCCTGAGGAAGGCCTGTGGATGAAGCAGGTACCTGTCCCGGAGGTAGGCTACAACGATGTAAAGATCAAGATCATGAAGACTGCTATCTGCGGCACGGATGTCCATATCTGGCAGTGGAACGAGTGGGCTCAGCACACTATCCCTGTCGGAATGACGGTCGGACATGAGTATTTCGGCATAGTTGAAGAGGTTGGCCCTGGTGTAAAGGGCTTCAAGCCGGGCGACAAGGTATCCGGCGAGGGACATATCACCTGCGGCAAATGCCGTAACTGCCTCGAAGGCCACAAGGAAAACTGCAAGGACGCAAAGGGCGTAGGCGTCAACAGGGACGGAGCCTTTGCGGAGTATCTGGTCATTCCGGCATCAAACGTATGGCCGTGCAATCCTAATATCGTTGATGAGCTCTATGCTATCTTCGATCCGTTCGGCAACGCGACTCATACCGCCCTCAGCTTCGAGACTCTCGGCGAGGATGTGCTGATCTCCGGCGCGGGTCCTATAGGCTGCATGGCTGCCGCTATCGTAAAATTCTGCGGCGCGAGACATGTAGTCGTTACGGATTTCAACCCTTACAGGCTGGAGCTCGCGAAGAAGCTCGGCGCTACACGCACAGTGAACCTAAAGGATGAGAAGCTTGAGGATGTTATCAAAGATATAGGCATGACCGAGGGCTTCGATGTAGGTCTCGAAATGTCAGGCGCAAGCGCTGCTCTCGACACGATGGTCCATAATATGAAGCACGGCGGCAAGATCGCTCTTCTCGGTCTGCAGGGACAGCACGCGAAGGTAGACCTCGAGACCGTTATATTTGACGGACTCACACTCAAGGGAATCTACGGCCGCAAGGTCTGGGATACCTGGTACAAGATGACGACCATGACACAGGCGGGTCTCGACATATCCGGGATCATCACGCACAGATTCGACGTTACGGATTACAGAAAAGGATTTGAGGCTATGCTCTCGGGTCAGTCCGGCAAGGTCATACTCGACTGGGACTGCATACACAAACTGTATAAATAAACTGTATAAGCAAACTGTATAAACAATCTGCTGGCACGGAGGATGAAGATGAATAAAAAGGAAGCACTTGATTTTTATCACAATGAAGTAGAAGACATAAGAAAAGCCGGACTCTTCAAGGGCGAGGCTCCGTTCGTATCTCCTCAGAGCGCGCACGTTAAGATGGAGGACGGCAGAGAGCTGCTGTGCATGTGCGCCAACAACTATCTCGGACTCGGCGACAGCCCGAGACTGATCGAGGCAGCAAAGAAGACCTATGACGAAAAGGGCTTCGGCGTCGCGTCCGTAAGATTTATCTGCGGAACCCAGGATATCCACAAAAAGCTCGAAAAGAGCATATCTGAATTCCTCGGAACAGATGACACCATTCTCTACTCATCATGCTTCGACGCGAACGGCGGACTCTTTGAGACTATCCTCGGACCTGAGGACGCAGTTATCAGCGATGCTCTGAACCACGCGTCGATCATCGACGGAGTAAGGCTCTGCAAGGCTATGAGATTCCGCTACGCGAACAACGATATGGAGGATCTCGAAGCAAAGCTCAAGGAAGCTGATGAAAAGGGAGCGAGGATCAAGCTGATAGCTACAGACGGCGTGTTCTCCATGGACGGCATAATCGCAAACCTGCAGGGCGTATGCGACCTCGCTGATAAGTACAACGCTCTCGTTATGGTAGATGACAGCCACGCTGTAGGCTTCGTAGGAAAGCACGGCAGGGGAACAGCCGAGTACTGCGGAGTAGAGGGCAGGGTCGATATCATCACAGGCACACTCGGCAAGGCTCTCGGCGGAGCATCCGGCGGATATACATCAGGACGCAAAGAGATCATAGATCTGCTGCGTCAGAGGAGCCGTCCGTATCTGTTCTCAAATTCTCTGGCACCGGCTATCGCAGGCGCGAGCCTCGAGCTTTTCGATATGCTCAGAGAGAGCACGGATCTGAGAGATCATCTCGAGCAGGTCACGGCATATTACCGCAGGCAGCTCGATGAAGCAGGCTTTGACGTTATCCCGGGCACACATCCGTGCGTTCCTGTAATGCTGTATGACGAAAAGACAGCTGCGGAGTTCGCCGCAAGGATGATGGAAAAGGGCGTATACGTCGTAGCATTCTCATATCCTGTTGTTCCAAAGGGCAAGGCAAGGATCAGAACACAGGTATCCGCAGCCCACACATACGAGGATATCGATTTTGTAGTCAAGTGCTTCAGGGAAGTCAGATCCGAAATGGGACTGGACAAATAGACAGCGGCTAATGAAGCTATTATACTGCGGGAGCCTGAAATTCCCGCAGTATTTTTGTTGTAGAGAGATGCGGTCTCTGCTAAACTTGGTAGCGAATGATATGGTTCGGACTGTAAAGGAGAACGGATGGGTTATTATGAGGAATTACCGGAGCTCGATATCAACGAGGGACTGGAGAATCTGAAGATATTCAAAAATTCGGTGCTGGTGGATGTGAGGACTCCGGAGGAATACAGAGAGGGCCATGTACCGGGAGCTGTGAATATTGAGGCGAAGCTCTGCGGCCGCTCACACAGAGGATACATTGAAGGCGTACTGACAGACAAGACGGCACATGTGTATACCTATTGTCAGAGCGGCGCGAGGAGCGGCATGTCCGCGGCTTTTCTGAGGCAGATGGGATATATGCGCGCGGAGAATATCGGCGGCTTCGACACTTACACCGGCCCGGTGGAAAAATAATGATTTACAGCTGTTGTAAATAAGCTAATGAAATAAATTATTTGAAAAAAGATGCACATATCGTATATGCATTTGTTACAATAGACGGGAGCGTAGGCGTTATGGGGGTTATTATGGAAGATAAACTTAACGAGGCTAAGCATACCGAAGGTCAGGATGAATGGGATAAGGTAAGACGTGATTATCTTGCGCGTGATGCCGGGACGGGAAGGCCGGCTGAGGGTCTGCAGAGCGGAGGATACCGTGTATCATATATAAATGAGGGAGCAAAGAGCGGCAGATCGGTATCTGTGCTTGTCATAATTGCCGTGCTGATCGCGCTCATCGCCGCGGGCGTCGGGATGTTCAGATTCATCGGCAGCTCCGCTCAGAAAACTGACTATGAAAAGGCTGTCTCACTGGTATCAGAAGGTGATTATGAGCAGGCAAAATATATTCTTGCTGAGCTTGAATACAAGGATTCAGCTGCCTTGTACAGCTATGCTGATCTGCAGTCAAAGATCAGCGAATACAAGGGCAAGGCGGGGTCGTTCGCGTCAGCTCTGACAGCAATAACTGCTCTGGACACCGAGGAAATCAAAGCGCAGTATGAGGAGGCTGTGAAGCAGGCGCAGACCGCTGCAGGGATACAGAAGGATATCGATGATCTGGGGTCAGTGCTTACGACACTATGCTTGTTGCAAGGATAGAAAAAATCAAACAGTCGGTTTCAAAGCTGGACGACAGATACGCTGCTTTGCTGGATACCGGCAAATACGATTTTGGCGCTGATGTGGTCGGAAGCGTACATTCACAGACCGGGGCAGGGCAGCTCATAACAGGTATTGACAATATAGGTGAGGTAACGCTAAAATCCGGAAGCACAATTAAGAGTCTGCGCGAACAGTATGATGATCTGTCTGAAGCTGATAAGCAAAAGGTCATCAACTATGACAAGCTGGTCTCCGCGGAGGAACAGTACAAGGCTCTTGAAGAAAAGCAAAGACTGAAAAAACAAAAAGAAGCAGAGGAGAAAGCAGCGGCTGAGGCAGCGGAAGCAGAGGAGAGGGCTGAAGAAGCTGAGAAGAGAGCTGAAGAGGCTGAAAAAAGAGCCAAAGAAGCTGAATTAAAGAAGGCCGGAAACAAAAAGTAATAATGAAGATACTGGTTATACCTGACGTCCACCTTAAGCCGTGGATGTTTGATAAAGCATCAGAACTGATGAATAACGGAGCTGCTGACAGAGCTGTCTGTCTGATGGATATACCGGATGACTGGCTGCAGGGCTTCAATATAGATCTGTATATCGAAACATATGACAGGGCCATTGCGTTTCATAAGGCACATCCGGACAGCCTGTGGTGCTACGGCAATCACGATATGTCATATATCTGGCATCTGCAGGAAACAGGCTTTTCGCTGTTTGCTCTCGAAACTGTCAATATGAAATTCAGAGAGCTTGAGGCCACGGTAAATGACGCTGAAAAGATGGCGTTTATTCACAGAATAGATAATGTGATCTTCCTTCACGGAGGTCTGAGTGACTCGTTTGTAAATAAATACGCATACGATGCGGATTACGATGATGTGGATGCAGTGATCAAAAAAATCAACAGTCTCGGCGCAAGACAGATGTGGGATGATGCTTCACCTATATGGTACAGACCTCAGCTCGAGCATGAACGCCTGTACAAGAGCGACAGTCTGCTTCAGGTAGTAGGCCATACACCGGAGGAAAGGATCACAAAAGACGGAAACGTGATATCCTGTGACGTCTTTTCGACTTATCGCGGAGGCAGCCCTATAGGGACTCAGGAATTTCCTGTCATAGATACTCTTAGCTGGGAAGTTACAGGGATAAGGGCTGTCAGGTGATGCGGGCTGCATGTGCTGTGTGCATGTGCTGTGAACTGAAGCGCGCCTGTGCTGAATTTATGCTCCGAACAAGGGATCGACCGCTTGAAAAGGTATTGGAAGGGGCTTTGATGGAGTCAGAGAATAAAAGTCTTCAATATATCGATTTGATCAAAGGCATTGCTTTACTGATGACAGTATTCTGTCATCTTATGGCGCCGTGCATCGGGAGGGTCATACTGACCCATCTCGAGTGCATAGCTCTGGCATGCCTTTTCTTTTTTGCCGGCTTTTCGTACAGGACCGATCATATGAGGGCTGACGGAACAAGAGCTGCTTCACTGAAAACAACGAAACGCATAAAGATAAAGGCTGCAGCTCTGATCCTGCCGTTCCTGAAAAGCTCACTGCTGCTTTGGGCGGCAGGTACGGTGTATCTGGCCGCGGCGGGCAGGGAATCTGTCAGGGAGGCGCTTTTATGCCTCAGAAATTATTTCGCCGGCGGGCTGTGGAACGACAGTCTGATGTCGCTGCTGCATCTCAAGAGCTATTTCGTCGCAGAGAGATATTTCTACATGACAGATCTCTGGATACTGCCTGCAATGCTGTTTGCGGGCATAATGTTCTATCTGATCGCGGACAGAGCGCTTCGCTCATTCAGAGAAACCATGATCGTGTCGGCAGCCTTGCTGATCATTACAGCAGTATTTGCCGGATTCGGTATCATGCTGCCGTATAATCTTCATATGGCGCCATACTGGACTGTGTTTATGCTGCTTGGAGCATATGCAGGCCGGTACAGGCTTTTTGACAGGATCAAAACTGAAGATAAGTGGGTGCCGGGCATAGTATCGCTGGGTCTTGGCATAAGCGTCGCCATGATCAGGCCGGCTCCCAGGGATCTGTCCATGGGCAGCTTCGGTGAGAACGAGCTGCTGTCGATGCTCCTTTGCGTAATTGCTTCTGTCCCTGCGATCTGGGGAATGGGGCAGCTGGCATCTCTGGCACAGGAATCGGGGATAAGGCTTAAGCCGCTTGAATGGCTTGGGACAAATTATCTGTCTGTTTTCGTTTTTTACAGGTCCATCGCGTGGATCATATCTCTTGTTACAGGCTTTTCGCTGATGTATAAAGGAGATGTGACAGGCGCCACTATTGCTGAGAGCCTGCTTTTAAGTATGGCGGTGCTGATTCTGTTCATGGTCCCGTCAGTTGTACCTGCCGCATTCAGGGAACGCAGTGAAAAGAAAAAAAGGCGCGAGAGAATAACTGCCGCGCGAAGAGGCAAGGCGGCAGCCGCGGAGCCTCCTGAATCAACAGCCGGCAAACGCGGAACGGGCGGGGTAAAGGACGGAAGCAGTCAAAAGACTGATGTGAATAAAAAAGTCTGGAATCAGGAAATCATGAAGCCTCTCAGTGAGAGGCGGCGTGAAAGATAAAAAAACAGACCGCAGCGCTTAATGATTGCGCAGCGGTCTTCGTTTATGTCTATCTCAGTCTATCTCAGGCTGGAAACAGCTCCTCTGAACATCATGGCTATCATCATCCCGATGATGAATTGACCGATATTCCATGGAATACCGAGGGCTGCAGCAGCCCAATTGCCGTACATGACGCCCTCGGCTATATAGTAGCCTGCGCACATCAGCATTCCTCCGAGTGTCATGCCTGTGATAAATCCGGCAGCATGCCGGTGACCGCTGTATGAGCGCTCGATGAAGCTTCCTGCCGTGAATGCCATAGCGGCTTTTATGAAAAGGGTCCAGGGAGCCCAGACCGCAAAGCCTCCGAGTATATCCGCCATGGCGGAGCCCAGACCGGCAGCGACGGTTCCATTCTTGCGTCCAAGCATCATAACGCCGATAAATACCATTGCATCACCGAGATGTACATATCCCTGAGTCATAGGAACAGGAATCCTGAATATAGCGGTGCCGAGCAGCACCAGTGTCATCATCAGGGCGGTCATGACCAATCTCTGCGTTTTATCCATCTCAGATCTCATAAGCATATCGCACCTCCAGATTTCAGCATAATATTTATCATCCGTGAGTCAGTGGGGACGGTTCACGAGGCCGGCTTGACCTCTGCTGTTATGTATACTATAATAGACCCGAACTGTATATAATGAAATATACATTTATGATTATTTTTAAGAGTACAATATATGAGTTATAGGGGAATCTGTAATGATATCATTTGAAGCTGATCGCAATTCATCAGATAGTTTGTATACACAATTGTATAAATATCTCAGAGGAGAGATCCTGGCAGGCAGAATGGATGCCGGTGAGCGGCTGCCTTCTCTCAGAAGCATGGCTAAAATGCTCGGCCTCAGCATTACTTCTGTCAAGACGGCGTATGACCAGCTGCTGGTGGAGGGCTATCTTATAAGCAAGCCTCATTCGGGATTCTATGTTGCGGATGATGCCGTGAGAAGAACTGAGAGAAGAAATGAGATAAGCGGTTCGGATGCTGCAGCAGAGCCGGCTGCGGGCACGGGCTGCACTTCTTCACCGGATGCAATAGCTGCAAAAGATACAAAAAATACAATGAATGCTGAGACTGGGGCAAAGATCATCCCGGAATGTGATCCTGCGTCCTTTGATTTCGTGAAATGGAAAAAGTGCATGGCCGGCGTGCTGAACGACAGCCCTGAGATGCTGCTGACAGACGCGGACAGACAGGGTGAACCCGCTCTCAGAAATGAGATAGCGGCATATCTATACAGATCGAGAGCTGTCGTATGCACGGGCGATCAGGTAGTGATATGCGCCGGTACACAGCAGATCATTAATCATATCGCGAGGATACTCAGAAAAATGGACATTGGCCTTGTCTGTGCTGAGGATCCCGGCTATCTGCCGGTAAGGAATATTTTCCGCGACTGGGGATTCAGTATAAACAGCATTCCTGTCAGGCAGGATGGCATAGAGATAGAAAAGCTTCCGATGAATATCAGGACAGCCGTATATATCTGCCCGCAGAACCAGTATCCGACAGGCGCTGTGATGCCTGTCGGCCGCAGACACCAGATACTTGAATGGGCGGAGAAAAACGACAGCATTATAATAGAAGACGATTATAACAGTGAGCTGAGATATTTCGGCAAACCGGTTCCGGCCCTGCAGGGCCTCGACAACGGCAGCAGAGTAGTATACATTGGTTCATTCACATCTACACTTTTCCCTGCCGTAAGGATCAGCTATATGGTGCTGCCTCGCGGAATGGCTGAGATATACGATACGATCAAGCAGAACTATGACCAGACATGCTCAAAGACGGAGCAGCTGACCCTCGCTATGTTCATGCGAAAGGGCTTCTACCATACTAATCTCAGGAGGATACGCAAGCTGTATTCGCGCAAGCTCGAAGAGACCCTGGCAGCAATAAAAAAGAACGATCCGGACGGAAGCTTTATAAGCGCCGAAAACTCTGAATCCGGAATCAATATCATACTCAGCATCAATACCCGGGAGAGAGTGATGACCAGAGGAACGGCAGCTGGCACGGCTATGCGCGTATCCTCAGGTATATCAGGTGAGGACAGAGTCGATGAGATCAACAGGAATCTTGTCAGACGCATGACCGAAAAGGCTGCGTCCGAAGGTCTTAAGATAAAAGGAATAGACCAGCTCAGCCGAGGAGGGCGCATCTACCTGATGTTCTACTATAACCAGATACCGCTTGACAGGATAGAGCAGGCTGTTTCAATACTGATTCGCGAGCTGAGATCCATAGTTTCCAAAGGCGGCCTCGACATGCCGTCGGTATATGAGGTTGTAAGGATCAAGGAGGGCCGACCTGTATTTTTGCGTGAGCACTATGAAAGACTGGAGAATTCGCTCGCAAGCCTTGGACTGCTGCCGCCGTTCTCATATGACGAGCTTGCTTCGCATATAGACGAAATGGTCAGGGAAAACGGCATTGAGAATCACAATCTGAGGATGGAGGTCGATGTCAGCGGATACTCGGTGATATATATGAGTCCGACTCATTATCCGGATCAGGAGCTGTACAGGACAGGCGTCAGAGCCGGGATACTGCATGGCGAACGCAAGAATCCTAATATCAAGATGATGGATCACGAGCTTAGAGATGCCGCGGACGAAGCGATCAGAAAGAATGATTTCTTCGAAGTGCTGCTTGCTGACAGGAACGGATGCATAACAGAGGGAAGCAGATCGAATGTCTTCTTTATCAAAGGCGGAGAGCTGTACACACCGCCTGCGGCGCAGATACTCAAAGGCGTCACCAGGCTCAAGGTCCTGCAGGCAGCGGCGGAAATGGGTATCGCTGTCCACGAGGAGCCGGTCACCGTAGAGCAGGCGCGAGGCTGCGACGCCGCATTCATAAGCGGAACATCCCCGGGAGTCCTGCCGATGGCATCGCTGGAAGAGAAAGAATATGATGTAAACGATCCTGTACTGCATCAGATAATGGATAAATATGAGCAGCTCTTCGAGTCGGAGCGGCAATAAATAAGATATATAAATTCGGGGATCCCGCTTGCGGGATCCCCATTTATCAGGTCAATGTGTCTATTGCATCGTGCTATGCGTCGAGGCCGTTTTTGATGCGGTTCTCGGCGAACTGTGTCGCGATCACGCCTTCAGGAAGTCCTGTCTCTTTTGATTCCTCGAGCATCCTGTAGACGGTGTTGTATATATTGTGCACCTGCTTGAGCACGTTTTCCTTGTCGTATGTTGTGAAGGCCTCTTGGCCCGCGTTGATGACGCCGCCGCCGTTGATGATAAAGTCAGGAGCGTAGAGTATTCCCTTTGCCTTGAGCGCTTCACCGGCCGCATCATCATAGATCACGTTGTTTGCAGCGCCTGCGATAGCTCTGCACTTGAACTGCGGAATCGTCTTTGCGTTTACAACTGCTCCGAGCGCGCACGGAGCGAAGATGTCGCAGTCGACTCCGTAGATCTCATCTCTTCCGACCTCTGTAGCTCCGAGATCCTCGACAGCATGCTTCATAGCCTCGCGGTTCGAGTTGTTGCAGACGATCAGCTCAGCGCCTGCCTCGTGAAGCATTTCCGCCAGACCCATTCCGACCTTTCCGAGACCCTGCACGGCGATCTTCATTCCTTCAAGGCTGTCGGATCCGTTCATGAACTGCGCAACCGCGCGGATGCCGTCAAATACGCCGATAACAGTGAATGGCGAAGGGTCGCCCGAAACACCTTCACGTCCGACAACATATTCTGTTGTGCGGAGCATGTATTCAGCATCCTTTGTATCCGTATTTACATCCTCGGCAGTGTAATACTTGCCCATAAATGTGTTTACCGCTTCACCGAAGGCTTCGAACATAGCCTCGGTCTTTTCGGACGGATGTGCTATGATGACGCCCTTTGCTCCTCCGAGAGGTATTCCTGCTGCGGCGTTTTTATGGCTCATACCGCGTGACAGTCTCAGTACATCAAACAGAGCGGCTTCTTCACTTTCATAAGGCAGCAGTCTGCAGCCGCCGACTGCAGGACCGAGGTTGGTGTTGTGAAGAGCAATGATAGCCTTAAGGCCTGCCTTCTCATTGTTAAAATAAGCTACCTGTTCGTGTCCGTAAGCGCGGATCATTTCTATATTTGTCATTCTGTCCCTCCTTTTTGCGGTAAATTTGTTATAATGCCACAAATATACCATAATTTTTAGTATTAATCTACCAATTTTTGCTTATTTTTCCATGGCAATGGTGCCGGTGCGCTGCAGCTCTATAATGCCGTAGCGCTGCACGAGCCTTATGAAATCATCAACGCTCTCAGGGTCGGAGTGATACTCTATCAAGAGATATTTTGCTGTCACCTTCATGATCTTTGCTCCTGTCATCTGGCACAGCTCTATGAGCGGGGTGCGGGTCTCGCTGTTGTAGGAGACCTTGGCGAGCACCATTTCGAGGCAGATGCTTCGGGCTTCATTGAGTCTGCGGACTTTGATGACGTCTATATTCTTGTTGAGCTGCTTCTCGATCTGATCTATCGTTCTCTGGTCGCCTGTGGATGTGATGGTCATCCTGGACATGTCATGGTTCTCGGTCTCGCCGACAGCCAGGGTGTCTATGTTGAATCCGCGGCGCGCAAAGAGACCGGATACCGCTGACAGCACTCCGTCCCTGTTTTCAACCAGTACAGAAAAAATTCCCTTCATTTTCGCTCCTCTTGATCCTTTTTGTCTTTTGTACTCCTCAGGCTATTTTACCCTGTCTTCACTGTCTATCTCGCAGACCATTATGCAAGGCCGGTCTCCATCGAGAAATTCATCTAATTTATCATCCAGTTCATCGTCTGACGAACAGTACAGATAATCTATGTCATATGCCTCGGCGATCTTGTCGAATTTAGGCCAGTCGTTCAGCCTGACGCCGATGTAATGAGCGTCGTAGCTGTTGTACTGGTATTCACGGACCAGCCCGAGGTAGCCGTTTCGGACGATGATCATCTTGATACGGACGTCGTTCACCATCATGGTGGCGAGCTCGTTCATGCACATCTGGAATGCGCCGTCCCCTATGACAGCTACGGTCTGTTTGTCCGGGCAGCAGAGCTTTGCGCCGATAGCCGCCGGTATCGAATAGCCCATGGTTCCCATGCCGCCAGTCGTCAGAAAACGCCCCTCCTTCATTATGTAATTGTCCGCGCTCCAAAGCTGGTTCTGCCCGACATCAGCGACATATATCGCATCATCCTCCATCTTTTCGGAAAGCTTCTGAACGAGAGTGTTCGGATTGACGAATCTGTCGCTGAAAACGCGCTTGTCGACCGTGCTGCGCTTGATTTCCTCGAGCTCGTCGATCCAGCTCTGATCCGCTGCAGAGAATTTCTGCTCCGCGAGAATGCTGAACACCTCGCGCGCATCTCCGACAAGAGGGACCGAAGGTCCCATATTCTTGCCGATTTCGGCTGTATCTATGTCTATATGAATGACTGTCCTCTTTGTCGCAAGGCTCTCCGGCTGCGGGATAGCCCTGTCAGCGAGCCTTGCCCCGACGATGATCAGCAGATCGGCGCGTCCGACGGCGCGGTTCGCGTAAGGCTTGCCGTTGCTTCCGAGCATGCCGAAATTGAGCGGATGCTTCTTGGGCATCACGCCCATTCCCATCATCGTGTGGACGACAGGGATGTTGAATTTTTCGCAGAAATTACGGATCGTATCCTCGGCGTTGCTGAGTATTACGCCGCCGCCAGCGCAGATCAGAGGTTTATTCGCGTGGTCGATCGCCGAAACGACCTTGCGGAGCTGCGCCATATTGATGCGTATCTCGGGCTTATATCCTCTGATCGATACGTTTTCGGGATATGCAAAATCCCTGTGAAGCTTTTTGAGCTGCACATCCATCGGAATGTCTATGAGGACCGGACCCTTGCGGCCGGTCGAAGCGATGTAGAATGCCTCTTTGATCACGCGCGGTATGTCGTCGGGATCCTTTACCAGATAACTGTATTTGACGAATGATCTGGTCGCACCTCTCATATCCGCTTCCTGGAATACGTCGCGGCCGAGCAGATCGCTCGATACCTGACCGGAAATGGCTATAAGCGGGATGCTGTCTGCATATGCTGTTGCGAGCGCGGTGATGAGATTGGTCGCTCCCGGACCGGAAGTGACGACGCAGACGGCAGGCTTGCGGGAGATCCTCGCGTAGCCGCTGGCTATATGTCCGGCGCTCTGCTCCTGTCTTACGAGTATGTGATCCAGAGGCGACTGATAAAGGGCCTCGTAAAATGGGGCGATCGCAACTCCGGGGTATCCGAATACCCTGGTGATGCCTTCGGCTTCGAGACATTTGATTATCGCTTGTGCTCCGTTCATTCGTTTTCTCCTTGCAAATGCTTAGAAATTTAACCAATAATAACATGAGTACCATGTGGATTCAATGATCCAAATGGTACTCTTTTGTGATTTCTTACAATTTTATACGGAATTTGTGTAATCATCATCCAAAAGCCGAATCATCCAAAAGCCAATGGCTTGAAGATGATTTAGCTCTGCCACAGGAACGGCATGAATATGCCTAGCTGCTTGCCCCAGTCCTCTTCGCTGTGTCTGCCGCCAATCTGGCAGTAGAGCTTTGCAGTTCCGCCTGCCTCGATGATCTTGTTTGCCGTACCTCTGCATGATTTGTACATCGTGCTCGATCTGTCATCTGTCCACGGGTCCTTGATTCCCTCATAGCCTTCCATGGTTCCCCATGACATGTAAAGTCTGGTGTCCGGGCTTATTTTTGAATTATTCATAAGATGCCAGAGCTTGCCGTTGATAGTACCGACAGAAGGGGAAAGACAAGCAGCCTTTGAAATACTGTCGTTATATTTTGCGAGCGCGTATACTGCCATCAAGCCGCCCATGCTGGATCCTCCGATAGCTGTACATTCACGGAACGGGATGGTCGCATAATTCGAATCTATGTATGGCTTAAGCTCGTTGATAATGCCGTTCATTGTAGCCTCGCCGAGCGGCTCTATGCCTCTGAGCCATTCAATACTGGAAGAGTACGGCAGATACTCGGAAAGGCGCTTATTGTCCTCGTGCGCGCATTCGATACCAACAATGATCATCTGCTTGTCCCAGTTGCTGCAGTAAGCGTCCAATCCCCACGACTTGCCGTAAGTCGCATCCTCATCGCGAAACAGATTATGTCCGTCAAAGAAATAAAAAACAGGGAAAGGAGGCTCTCCGTGTTCAGGAACACGGATGTGGAGCGTGCGGACTGCATCCAATGCTTCAAATCTGAAATCCTGTTTGATCAGCATCACATACCTCCTGTTCTGTCAGTCAAAAATAGTATAAATTTCTAACAAATATTATAGTACAATTGCGGAGAAAAGTCACCGTTAAAAAATTTTTTGTTCGGCATCTTACAATCGTTACAATCTTACGATCCTGCAATTCGTAACGGGCGCCAAAATGTGCGTATTGAGTTTACATGAAGCTTTCCTGTGTATTATACTGAAACGCAGATAAAAAACCGGATTAATGCAGACATGAATATGTTTCACAGAGACTGAAAATGAGTATGGGATTATTCGGAAAAAAGAAAAACCTTGTGCCGCTTATCGACAGGAGCAGAGGAGAGGCTGTTCTGCGCTGCAGCATATGCAGCGGGGAACAGGTGCTGTGCTTTGAGGAGGCGGGTACAGGTGAACTCAGAGAGCTGATGCTGGTAAGGTCTCAGGCGGATATAGATGATTTTTGCAGAGCGAACGGACTGTCAGCGTCGGATATCAGGAAGGTCTATTGATATATTGATAAAAATGATATGCAGACGGCAGTCGGATGCTGCCGGATTCTGCCGGATGCTTGGGGAGGAGCGGAAATGTTTATAAGTGAGATTACAGGGAGCGTGCCTGAAGATGCGAGGGGCCCGCTTGAAACCAAAGTGTACGGAGAGCTTACAAGGCTCGGTATAGAGTTTGAGAGAGTAGATAATGACTCTATTTCGACTATGGAGGAATGTGCCGAGGTAGGGGAAGTGCTTGGAACGGATATCTGCAAGACGATACTCGCATGCACAAGGAACAGATCAGAGTATTATCTTATAATCATGCCGGGTGATAAAAGATTCGATACAAAGCTTGTTTCTCATGCGGTAGGTTCGTCCAGACTTTCCTTTGCATCAGCTGAGGACATGGAAGAGCTGCTCGGTACTGCGCCGGGAAATGCGTCTCCGGTCTCTGTTGTGAATGATGCCGGCGGAAAAGTCAAGGCTGTCGTTGACAAGGAGCTTGCGGATGCTGAGTGGATAGCATGCAACGTAGGCGTCAACACTACACATATCAGGATGAAAAGCAGCGATCTGATCGGAAAATATATGCCGGCTCAGGGACACGAGCCGATGATCATAGAGCTGTAAAGCTGTGAGATAAAAGAAAAGGAAATGAAATGAAATGAAGGGTGTGACTGGAGACGATAGTATCAAAATAACAGAAGAAAGAGAGATCAGCAGTAATTCCTGCGGGAAATACTGCAGACTGCTTGAGATACTCAGGGATATGGGCAGTGCCGCTGTCGCTTATTCGAGCGGTGTGGATTCGACTCTGCTCCTGTACGCGGCTAAGGAGGCTCTCGGAGACAGCATGATAGCCGTGACGGCAGCGTCATATCTGTTTCCGCGCAGAGACAGGGCGGAAGCCGAAGAATTCTGCCGCAGGCTTGGCATAAGACATTTTATAGCTGAAGCTGATGAACTGCGTATCGAAGGCTTCGCGGATAATCCGCCTGATCGCTGCTATCTCTGCAAAAAGGACCTCTTCGTACGGATAAAGCAGCTTGCGGAACGCGAGGATATGGCTGAGGTCGTAGAGGGATCGAACACCGACGATACCGGAGACTACCGCCCGGGCATGAGAGCCCTCGCAGAGCTTGGAATACGCAGTCCTCTGAGAGAGGCGGGCCTTTCCAAGCAGGAAATAAGGGATATTTCAAAGGACCTCGGACTGCATACCTGGGACAAGCCGTCATTTGCCTGTCTGGCGAGCAGATTTCCGTACGGTGAGATAATAGACGAAAAAAAGCTTGCCATGGTCGATGCTGCAGAGCAGTATCTGCTTGATAAGGGGTTCAGCCAGTTCAGAGTCAGGATACACGGAGGCAGTCTTGCGAGAATAGAGCTTAAGCCTGATGAGTTTGGCATGATGATGCAGGATGAGCTTCGCCTTGATGTATACGGCAGACTAAGAGAAATAGGCTTTGATCATGTTGCGCTGGATCTTAAGGGATACCGCAGCGGCAGCATGAACGAGGTTCTTGATACAAAAATAGATTGAAAAAGAGAGTACGATGAACAGTGAGATCAAACACATTCTTGAATCAGTGAAGCAGGGAGATATGTCGGTGGATGATGCTCTCCTTAAGCTCAAAGAGGAACCCTTTGAAGATATAGGATACGCAAAGGTGGACATGCACCGCCGGGTGCGCCAGGGAACAGGCGAAGTCATTTACGGCGAGGGCAAGACGGCTGAGCAGATAATCGGCATAGTCGGTACTATGCTGAACGCCGGACAGGAGACTGTTCTGATCACCAGGCTCAGCCCTGAAAAGGCGGCAGACCTGGCGGAACATCACGCGATAGACTACAACGAGCAGGGCAGGATCGCTGTTGCGGGCAGATTCCCCGAGCCTGACGGAATAGGCAGGATAGTCATCGCGACCGGCGGCACCAGCGATATACCTGTAGCTGAGGAGGCGTCGGTGACGTGCAGAGCCCTCGGCAACGAGGTGGTCAGGCTTTATGACATTGGAGTCGCGGGCATACATCGTCTGCTTGCCAACAGGGAATACATAATGCAGGCGTCGGTAATAATCACCATAGCGGGTATGGAGGGTGCTCTTGCAAGCGTGGTAGGGGGAATGGCAGACTGCCCGGTCATCGCTGTTCCTACAAGCGTAGGCTACGGAGCGTCGTTCCACGGGCTTTCGGCACTGCTCTCGATGCTCAATTCATGCGCGAGCGGAGTAGCGGTGGTGAATATCGATAACGGATTCGGCGCCGGATATATGGCGAGCCGTATCAATCACATGGAGGCTAAGAGATGAAAACAATTTATATCGACTGCGGCATGGGAGCGGCGGGGGATATGCTCACAGGAGCGCTGCTCGAACTGCTGGATGAAGATGAAAGGCTGGAATTCATTAACGCGTTCAATGCTCTTGGCATCCCGGGAGTCGTCATGGAGATCTCGGCAAGTGAGAAATGCGGTATCAGGGGGACTCATGTGTCGATGATGATAAACGGCGATGAAGAGGGCGCGGACGGCCATATACATGCGCATACACACGAGCATGGACATGATCATGCGCACACACACGGACAAGAACACGTGCACGAACATACTCACACACATACCGACGGGACCGTTCACAGCCATTCACACAACGGCATGGACTATATAGAGCATATCGTAAAGGACCACCTGGATGCTTCTGACAAGGTGAAATCGGATATAATGTCGGTGTATGGTCTGATAGCCGAGGCCGAAAGCAGGGCGCACGGCGTGCCTGTTTCAGAAATACATTTTCACGAGGTCGGAACGGCGGACGCGATAGCTGACGTCACGGCTGTGTGCATGCTGATGGAGCGCATCGGAGCCGAAAAGATCATGGCATCGCCTGTGAACACCGGCAGCGGAACGGTGAGATGCGCACACGGCATTCTGCCTGTGCCGGCTCCGGCGACTGCGTATATTCTGACGGGAATACCGATCTACAGCAATCAGATCAAAAGCGAGCTGACTACACCTACAGGAGCGGCTCTGTTAAAGCATTTCGTGTCAGGATTCGGCAGTATGCCTGTGATGTGTGCGGAGAGGATAGGCTACGGCATGGGAACCAAGGATTTCGAGACCGCAAACTGTGTCAGAGTATTCCTTGGAGAAAGCTCATAAGCAGAGTATACGAATGAAAAGATGATCATAATAAAGTAAAAGCAGCTCCTGTGCGGGGAGCTGCTTTTACTGTGAGGAAAAATAGAAAAATATCAGCGGCGTGATTGCGTGACATCATTTTTCTAATATGTTTTGTGAATAATTATATGAATGCTTAG
>JAFRGH010000133.1 GCA_017433945.1 Mogibacterium sp.
TGTAATATATACATTCGTGAGCCACAAAAAAATGCGGTAAGATTGCATAAATTTACCCAAATATTATACATGCACCGCGGCAGCAAGTCAACGCCGTGAGGCGAGCTTGCAGCAGCTGTGCATACAGTGCATACAGTCGGTTACAATTCATCGATCAGCCAGCCTGACAATGATTCACAAACCGCGCGGCCGATAAGTCACTATTTCATTTTTTCAAGAGCCTTGTAGTCTATCTTTCCTATAGATGTAAGCGGCATCTCGCTGATAATCTCATGTGCCTGAGGTACAGAGCTTTCCGCTAGCTCATCAGCGCAAATCCCGAGTATCTCATCCCATGGATCCCTGTTCTGATCGGCATCGCTCTTGAGCGTGATAAACGCCTTGGCTATTACTCCGAGATTTTCATCATTATATCTGGCAACGGCGCACTGCCCGACAGCCGGATGCTTAGTGATGGCTTCTTCGACTGCCTGCGGATAAATCTTAAATCCGTCATAACGGACTATAAGTCTCTTGATGCGGCCCTGATATATGAGATAACCGTCTTCTGTCACATATCCGAGATCTCCCGTATGCACCCAGCTGAGTCCGTCATCATGAACCCTGAGAGTCTTTTTTGTCAGCTCTTCATCCTTCCAGTAACCGAGCATCATCGCCGGGCCGTGAATGCATATTTCACCGGTTTCACCGTATCTGCAATCCTTCCCTGTCTCCGTATCGATTGCCTTTACCACTGTTTTGACAAGAGGAACGCCGATACTTCCGGTCTTCTTCATATCTCCCAGGCAGACTGTAGCAACTGATCCTACCTCAGTCATACCGTATCCCATATTGAGAACTGCCGGAGAATTATGATCCTTAAAGAACGAGTTCACTCTGCTCTCTCTTTCATAGGTCAGGCTGTCACCGCCGCATACCGCAAACTTGAGAAACGAAAAATCCGCATCCTTCAAGCCGGTATCATTGGCCATGTTTTCAAAAAAGCTCGGAACACCTACAACTACATTGGACTTGTGTTTCAATACGAGCCTGCCGAATTTGGTGCTGTCAAACTTAGGAACCATATCTATAGTGAGACCTATGCCGAGTCCCATATGAAGCGACGCGCACAGTCCGTAAGAAGCGAAAGGAGGTATTATATCGAGCAGTCTGTATCCTCTTTCATATACCGCATGCTCACCGGCCAGCCATACACATTCGCTGGCTATGGAATTCACAGCCTTTCCTGAGAGCATAACGCCCTTAGGCTTTCCTGTGCTTCCCCCTGTGTGGAGCAGTACAGCGCATTCGCTGTCATCTCTGTTCTTTACATGTATATCCGCGTCCGGCTGAGGCAGCTTCATCAGATCATCCCACCACATATCCGATTCTCTTCGGACAACTGGTTTTGATTCCTTCAGACTTTTGAACCAGGCAGCTGCTTTCAAATAAAACGGCGCGGATCTGACTGGCGAAACCAGGACGATATTATCCGGAATATTCTCCATTCCGCAGTCCATGAATCTGTCATAACAGCTGTCCATAGTTACCAGCATCTTTGCCGGTGCTTCATCCATGCATATTTTAAGCAGCTTTTTGTTGTATCTTGGATCAAGCAGATTCGGAACAGCCCCGATATAATCCAGTGCATAAATCATATATGCCGCTTCAGGGACAGCGGGAAGGCAGACTGCCACTACATCATTTTTCCTGACTCCGCTGGAATAGAGTGCACCCGCAGTCTTTCTGATGGTTTCCATCAGCTCTCCATAGCTTATTCCTTTGCCGAAGAATTCGATCGCTTTGTCGTCAGCATAAGCCTTATTGCGTTCATAAATATATTCGTATAATGATGTTTCATTTACCTCTGATTCAATCGCTTCACTGCTGTAATATCTGAGCCATGGCTTATCCTTTGCGGGATAGCCTGAGAGTTCTGCTTTTACGGGCGCAGCGCTTTTTTCATTTTTTGTCATCATGTAATAATAACCTCCTGCTTTAGATATAAGTACTTTAGGCCTTATATCCTAATCTTTCCTCCCGATACCCATTTTGATGCTTTTTTAGTACCGTTGACA
>JAFRGH010000134.1 GCA_017433945.1 Mogibacterium sp.
AGCTATTCGACATGGGATACGAGGCTGGAGTCATAGGATCGGGCGCAGGCCTTCCGAGCTTCATGTACATACCGGGCGAATCGCTCAAGGGTGTATATTCCGCCAACGAATATCTGACAAGATCGAATCTGATGAAGGCGTTCAGAGACGATCCGAGGACGCCTATCATGAAGGGCGGCAGGGTCGCTGTAGTAGGCGGCGGAAACGTTGCTATGGACGCTGCGCGTACGGCACTCAGGCTCGGAGCTGAGCATGTGTACATCGTATACAGGAGATCGATGGAGGAGCTCCCGGCAAGAGCAGAGGAGGTCGAGCACGCAAAGGAAGAGGGCATCGATTTCAGACTGCTCAACAATCCAGTAGAGATACTCGGATACAACAATCCGGATGATCCGAGAGATCCGAGGAACGGCTTCGTAACAGGCATCAGATGCATCAAAATGGAGCTCGGAGAGCCTGACGCGAGCGGACGCAGGAGACCTGTACCAATCGAGGGCAGCGAGTTCGAGCTTGATGTCGATGCTGTCATCATGGCGATAGGAACGAGCCCTAACCCTCTGATCAAGAACACAACGGAGGGACTTGAGGTCAACAGGCGCGGAGGCATCGTCGTAGACGAGGCCGGACTTACGAGCCGCGAGGCAGTCTATGCCGGAGGAGACGCGGTCACGGGAGCCGCGACGGTAATTTCCGCTATGGGAGCGGGCAAGCTCGCCGCAGCATCCATAGACGAGTACCTGTCCGGCAAATAAAGATTGCTTTGTTTTCCATAAATACCTTAGCAGAGACCTGACGGAGCAGGGGACGCGGAATCGGCCGCTGTCCCCTGCCGGGGCCGCTGCGGATGCTGTCAGAATCAGAACTGCAGACCATGGATTTTAAGCATACAGTTTTATTGCCCGTTTTTTTGTATGCGGTGTTTGAACTTCAGTTTATAATAGAGTATAATCTATACATGTTATCTTATTGTCAATGTGTATGTTAATACAGGAGTTAATGAAATGACTGAAGTTGCAAAGAGAATTGAAAAACTCAGAAAACTGATGCAGGACCGCGGTATCGACGCATATGTCGTACCGACTGCCGATTTCCACCAGAGCGAGTATGTAGGCGAGCATTTCAAGGCAAGAGCTTACATCACGGGATTCAGCGGATCATACGGAACTGCTGCAATCACTATGGATGACGGCGGTCTCTGGACTGACGGCAGATATTTTACACAGGCCATCAATGAGCTCGATGGAAGCGGCATACGCCTGATGAAGATGTTCGTCGATGATACGCCTTCGACTACGGAGTGGCTTGCACAGACCATCCCTGCAGGCGGAAAGGTCGCGTTCGACGGAAGAGTCCTCAGCATGGGCGAGGGACAGGAATTCGAAGAGATCCTGGGAGCCAAGGGCATCAATATAGAATACATGGTAGATCTCGTTGACGAGGTATGGGAAGACAGACCTGCTCTTTCCGAGAAGCCTTGCTTCTATCTCGAAGAGAAATGGACCGGCGAGAGCACTGCTCACAAGCTCGAAAGAGTACGCGCAAAGATGGACGAGTGCGGCGCTACGGTACACATCATCGCATCGCTCGATGACGTCTGCTGGCTGCTCAATTTCCGCGGCGACGACATCGATTTCTTCCCTCTGGTACTCTCGTACGCGACAGTATGGAAGGATCATGTCGACCTCTATGTCGATGATCGCAAGCTGAATGACGAGATCAGAGCTCATTTCGCAGAGGATAACGTTATCGTACATCCGTACAACGACATCTATGAAGACGTCAAGAAGATCGGCGCTGACGAGACAGTACTGATCGACCCTATGAAGATGAACTACGCTCTCTACAAGTCGCTTCCTTGCAAGGTAGTTGAGGCTCAGAACCCGACGATCCTGATGAAGGCCATGAAGAATCCTGTAGAGATCGAGAATATCAAGAAGGCTGAGCTCAAGGACAGCATCGCTCTTACCAAGTTCATCTGCTGGGTCAAGAACAACTACGATAAGATGGAGATCACAGAGCTCTCTGCTTCCGACAAGCTGACCTCGCTTCGCGCGGAGCAGGAGGGATATATCAGGGATTCGTTCGAGCCTCTGCAGGCATTCGGTGAGCATGCTGCCATGATGCATTATTCACCAAGCCCTGAGACTGACGTTGTCCTCAAGGAAGGAGAGATGCTCCTTTCGGATACAGGCGGCGGATACTTCGAGGGATCCACAGACATCACAAGAACTACTGTACTCGGACATATCGAGCCTCAGATGAAGAAATACTACACAGCTGTATTCCGCGCTATGCAGCACCTCAGCACAGCTAATTTCCTCTACGGGAACCACGGCTGGTCGCTGGATGTGCTCTGCCGCCAGCCGGTATGGGATCTGAACAAGGATTTCCAGTGCGGTACAGGCCACGGCTTCGGATACCTCGGGAGCATCCATGAGCCTCCTACAGGCTTCAGATGGTACATCGTTCCGTCCAAGAACGAGCATCATCAGTTCGAAGAGGGCATGTGCGTTACTATCGAGCCGGGAATCTATGAAGAAGGAGAATTCGGTATCCGTATTGAGAACAATGTAGTCACAGTTAAGGGTGAAAAGAACAAATACGGACAGTTCATGCATTTTGAGACTCTGAACTTCGTTCCTATCGATCTCGATGCTATAGATCCTGAGGAGCTGACAA
Source organism: Mogibacterium sp. (assembly GCA_017433945.1). Classification (GTDB taxonomy): domain Bacteria; phylum Bacillota; class Clostridia; order Peptostreptococcales; family Anaerovoracaceae; genus Crickella. Next base: position 2,680 of record JAFRGH010000134.1, read on the forward strand.
GATCAGAGAGAGAATGGCTGAATGACTATCACAGACAGTGCTATGAAAAGCTTTCACCATTCATGACAGATGAAGAAAACGAGTGGCTCAGGGAATACACAAGAGCAATTTAGTTAGCGAGTACGGAAAAATGGCTTCAGGTATCAGGGAAAAAATTATAGACGCGGCATGGGAACTGTTCCGCGAAAAGGGCTACGGTGAAACTACCATAAATGATATCATCCGGAAGGCGGATATCTCAAAAGGGACGTTCTACTACTATTTCAGGAGCAAGGACAATATGCTCGATACTCTGTCGGAGATACTCGACAGGGAATATGAGAAGCTTGAAAGCAGGATCCCTGCAGATATGAATTCGTTTGAAAAGCTTATGCTGATCAATTATGAGGTCCATTCCTTTATTGAGAAGAATATCGATTACAGGCTGCTTGCTTATCTGTATTCTGCTCAGATAATCAAGGAGAACAATTCCTCGCTGCTTGACCGCAACAGATTCTATTTCAGATTCCTCGAGCAGATAATGAATGAGGGAAGTAAAAAAGGCGAGCTGACGGATGATATGACAGTCACCGAAATGGTCAAATTCTTCGGCTTCGGAGAGAGGGCGCTGATCACCGATTGGTGCATGAACAACGGCAGCTACTCGCTCGGAGAATACAGCCGAGAGCTTTTCCCTAAGATGATGCTGGCGCTTAAGAAATAACAGCTGTTTGCAGCTGCTGATACAGCGTATCGGAACGGGTCGGAATTGCGTGAAAATATCGTGATTTCGGCCCGCTTTTAGTACCATAAAAGTGTAGTTGACAGAGAGTAATCTCTGCAGCTGCACTTGTTTTATATAATAAGGGATACAGTTGATCTGGCGAGGCCGCTTTTGGATCATAGCATCCGACAATAAAACTGTCAGTCATCCCCTTATTATATGAGCTCGTTTAAGCAGGTTGGGATTGACTCCCGTGTAACGGACTAAAATGAGTTGTAATAAGTGTGGGTGAAAGCAACTGCAAATCAATTCAAGGAGGTTCGTTATGGTAAGCGTTGGAATCGATGTTTCTAAAGGGAAAAGCACAGTCTGCCTGATGAGGCCCTTCGGC
>JAFRGH010000135.1 GCA_017433945.1 Mogibacterium sp.
ACTGCAACCTTCTCTGCATTGATAACGATTACATAGTCACCAGTGTCGATGTGAGGTGTGTAGATTGGCTGTTTCTTTCCTCTCAGGATCATAGCTGCCTCAACAGCGAGCTTTCCGAGAGTCTTGCCTTCTGCATCGATAACGTACCATTTGCGGTCGATATCGGATGGCTTAGCGATGTAAGACTTCATTCCTTAGAATCCTTTCTACCTACTCCGTTCCGGAATATCCCTTTGCCGTCAGTCCTTTTCCTGCCTCAGGCTCCATCAGCTCAATGGTCAGAACAGTCGATCCGGCAATTTGCATATTCCCGAGCTTTTTCGGTCTGCCTACTGGGAAGGGTGACAATGCGCCACACCTGCTGGTTCGGCATAACTAGTAATAAATTATTAGTGTCGAGGCTGCCGGTAAATGATACCTGCCTCAGTTCCTGCCGCGGTCTCCGTTCCCCAACAAACGGCCTCCCTGCGCACAGGCTTATTTAGTATATTCTTGCGAAACGTTGAAGTCAAGCTATTTTCCTAATATAATTTCGGATAGGAATCTGGAGGTATTATGAAGGACAGAACAAAAGGGAATCTTGCGCTGCTGCTGACAGCTGTGCTCTGGGGAACGGGTTTCATTTCACAAAAAATAGGGCTGGATTATCTGCCGCCTCTTTCGTTCAATTCGATACGTGAGCTTATGGCAGTGCTCGTGCTCGGTCCGCTTGCGCTAAGAGCTCTCAGGAGAAGCCGCTACCTTTCGGCAGATCAGGATCAGCAGGCTCTTAGCGATGGCGGCTTTCGTCCGGCTGCGACCCGCGCCCAGATACAGCGGCGCAGGCTCCGTCTCCTTGCTGCAGGAGTGATCTGCGGCTTCTGTCTCTTTACCGGTTCGGCAACGCAGCAGATCGGGCTGATGACAGTAAGCGCAGGCAAGTCGGGTTTTATTTCTGCTGTTTATATTGTGCTGGTGCCTGTATTCAGCATTATTCTCGGAGACCGGGTCAGCAGACGCGCTGTATTCTGTGTTGTCATGGCCATGTTCGGCTTCGCCGTTATGAGTCTCAGCGGAGGACTTGAAAGGGCGACTCCCGGCGACTGGCTGACACTGGTCAGCGCAGCCGGATTCGCCGCGCAGATAGTTGCCGTAAACTATTTCCTCGATAAGGATAATGCTATAATGATCTCTGCGCTGCAGATGTTTTTTGCCGGAGCTTTCGGTCTCGCTCTCGCACTGATAACAGAGGATCCGACGCTTCACGCTGTCTGGCTTGCGATGCCGGTGCTTCTGTACCAGACCATCGTTCCGACAGCTCTCGGATATACTTTTCAGATTGTCGGTCAAAAATACACCGATCCGTCGACCGCTGCGCTTATAATGAGTACAGAGGCTGTATTCGCAGCTATCTTCGGCGCCCTGATCCTTGGAGAAATGATGTCGGTCCGCGAGATCGCCGGAAGCGCGATCATCTTCGCGGCTACTATCATAGGGCAGCGTGACAGCAGTTCGAATTCACAGTGAATATACAAAAGTTGAGATACAGAAGGTTAAGATACAGATAGTTAAGATTCAGATAGTGACTATACAGAAAGGAGCAGCCCATGGATAATTCAAGATGCAGGGCTCTGGTGGAATGCGCGGACCGCGGCAGCGTCACAGCAGCAGCCGAATCTCTAGGTTATACACCGTCGGCCGTGAGCCAGCTCATATCCGGGCTCGAGGAAGAGCTGGGACTGAAGCTGCTGATAAGATCCAGTAAAGGCGTGCGTCTTACCGCCGAAGGAGAAGTCATACTGCCTAAGGTGCGTAATTTTCTCGCCAGAGAAAAGGAGATATATCAGACAGCGGATGAGCTGCGCGGCGTCACGTCAGGCAGCCTTTCGCTTGCTGTCTATCCGAGTGTCGCCATCACCTGGCTGCCTGCAATAGTTCGCAGATTCAAAAACGATTACCCGGGTATTCACATAGACATAATGGAGGGTATCCGCTCGGATATTTATTCTAATCTGAACCAGAGCAAGGCGGACCTGGCGATCCTGGCCTACTCAGAGCCTATGCCGTACGAGTGGACACCTCTTGCGGAAACCTCTGTTGTCGCAGCGCTGCCTGAGGATCATCCTCTGGCAGGCCTCGATAAATTCCCGGTTGAGGAATGTGAAAACTATGATTTCATACTGGGCTCATGGGGTAAAGAGCAGGAAATTATAAATATCCTGGATAAATACGAGCTCCATCCCAATATCAAGTACACTACCTACGATACTCCGGCAACACTCGCTATGGTGAGGATGGGGCTGGGAATCAGCTTTGTAAACGAGCTGAGCTCACGTGTCTGGAACGAGCATCTTGTCAAGCTGCCTCTCGATCCGTCCGAAAGTGTCAGCTTCGGGATAGCAGTTTTATCATCCGAGCATATGACAAGCGCAGCCCGCAAATTCGTTGACTATGCAATAGAATTTTTTAAGGAATGAATTCACACGATATATCGAAACAGCCTGAATATGTGAGAAACCCGGCCCGGAGCAGGATGCCTCTGTCGCAGCGCGCGAAGCAGTTCGCCCCGTTCAAATCCCTGGGCGGCGACCTTGATATCGCCCTTAAAAAAGCGGAAGAGGAGCATCGGATCGAGACAGAGACGAGCAACGTGATACATGTCAAGCTCGAAGACAATTAGTTCATTCTTTATGCCCGCCGACCTGGTGATTTCGCTCGAGCGTCGTTGCGGCTTCCTCGAGATCCATAGCCCGGAACATGGCATCCTTGCCGAATTTCTTTCGTATATTGTTTACAGTCTCCTGCAGCGCAGCATCGCGCCTCAGTTTCGCATGCACCTCCGCGACCGGATCGTTCATATCGTCGCGCCGCATCTGGCCCTTTGTCTTTCCTTCCTCCTCGGCTGTGCTGTCCATCAGATCAAACAGCGTCATCTGCCCGTCCGCGCCCTTTGCCTGCAGATCGTTAAAATTGACAAAGATGCGTCTCACCGGATATTCCGGCGTGCTTATCCTTCGATAAAGCGCAGCCACCTGCGGGATGATAAGCGACGCCGCCTCTATAGGCACGCTGAACGAGACAGAGCCGTGAGACATCGGCGCCCTGAGAGCGTTCGAGTAGCCTACTGCCAGTGAAATATTTTTGGTCAGCATTCCGGCCTCGCTCATCTCGTGGCACAGCTGCTCAGTCATTTCTTTGACTATGAGCTCGGCCTCCTCGTTTGTATAGTCGCGCATCAGCACCTGCCCGTGCGACAGGGAATGGCTCTTGTTCCTGTAGCCCTTTATATCCGAAATGCGTGTCGGCTCTATGCCGTATGCGTGGTCGATCAGCAGCTCCGCATCGATTCCGATCATGCGGTACAGCACCTCATCATCGCGAGCCGCCTGCTCCGCTCTCCCTCGCATCGACGTAATGCCGATTTTTTCGAGTCTACGGGCCGTGCCCGGACCTATCCTCCAAAAATCAGTCAGCGGCCTGTGGTCCCACAGCAGCTCTTTGTACGAGTCCTCGTCGAGCACTCCTATATAATCAGGCGCGTGTTTCGCCAGTATATCCAGCGCGATCTTGCACAGGTAGAGATTCGGACCGACGCCGGCTGTCGCCCTCACGCCTATCCGCCGCTCGACCTCGCCCATCAGGAGATCAGCCATCTGCTTTGGCGTGCAGTTATAGCGCTTCAGGTAGTGCGTGGCATCGATAAAGACCTCGTCAATCGAGTACACATGCATATCATCTGCGGAAATATAGTCGAGGTAGACCTTGTAGATCGCGGCTGCGTAGTCGATGTACAGCGACATGCGCGGCGGCGCCATTATGTACTCAAAGCTTTTGGGTATCTCAAAGACCCTGGCGCGGCTGCTTACTCCGCGCGCCCGAAGGGACGGCGAGACTGCGAGGCAGATAGTCCTGTCGGAGCGAGTCGGATCAGCCACTACAAGATCTGTCGTCATCGGGTCAAGGCCGCGCTCGACGCACTCGACCGACGCGTAAAACGACTTGAGATCTATGCATAGATATGAACGCTTGCCGCTGTTTTTATCCATATCACAGTGTATTGCGGCGGTATTCAACCGGCGTCATTCCTTCCATTCGTGTGAAATTCCTGGTGAAATAGCTCTGTGAGCAGAACGCAAGTCTGTCGGCTATCGCGGAAACCGGCAGATCGGTGTCTCTGAGCATTCTCTTCGCTTCGAGCATCCTCTCCTTCATTATGAATTCGCTGATATTGATTCCAAGCTCTTCCTTGAATATAGCCGAAGCGTATGTCCTGCTGAGGTTCACATGATCCGCGATATCCTGCAGCTCGATCTTTTCCGTAAGGTGCTCCTCTATATATGTCATCATCTTGGCAAGGCGCGGCGAGCGTTTCTTTTCCTTGATGATGTATCCCATCTTTTGCGCGTAATTGTGCGCCATCCCATGGACCAGATCATATATGTCCGGCAGTGATACGGCATTGTCGAATTCCGCGATAAATTCATCCCGTATGTCGTAGGCGACCATGTCAAGCAGACCGGACTGTATCGCGATGAGACACATCTCGTTGGCTGCGCCGATGGCCTCATAGTACATCTTGTTCATAGCCTCACTGTATGAGCCGCATCTGTTGAAGAGCGCGGTCGGATACTCATAGTTCTCCTGTGAAAGCTCTGCGATCCGTTCAGTATTGCCTGCCGCGATGGCGTCAAAATATTTTTTCTTGCGTGAGTACGGCAGATATATCTGGTTCCTGCGCGTACGGCTCAATATCATATTGGCGGTTTTCCTGTCGCTCATTATCCTTAATTACCTTTCTATGAGTCTGCGGCGGAGACGTGAGTCAGTGGAGACGGTTCTTTTCGCAAAATAATTACAGCATTCGCAACAGGATTATAACATAATCCGCCCCAATATTATACAATCATCTTGCAAACCGAGTTGTTTTTGCAGGCTGTCAGTTCAACTCTTCGGAGTATGTTTGCGAAAAACACAAAAAAGGTTTCTCCGGTCTACGGGGAGAAACCTGGTTTACTCGATATGAGATAGTGCTTTGAAAGAACGGCTATGCGCAAGCTGATTGGGGTTCAGCTTGTTCAGAGTCGTTTTTTCATTATCATAAGAATTGCCGCTGCTGCAGCTGCTGCGATGGCTACTGCGGCAACAAGGAATATTTTGAGCCGGCCGGATAAATCGTCCGCTTCTGCTTGATCAGCCTCCTCTGCATCCTCTTCCTCTGTATCATCTGCTTCTTCATCGGCCATCAGCTCCTCTTCATCTCCTGAATCATCAGTGAGCTGATCCGCTGTCCCGGAGTCATCGCCTGACTGTCCGTAGTCCAGTGTAGTGGCTTCGTCAACAATAGGTTCTTCGCCTGTACCCATCGACATTGACCTTGCGTGCGCGTCCGCGCCGTTGTCCTCGGCCGCAAATACCGGTGCTGCCGTAAAGAATATCAGAGCGAGACTGAGTACAGCCACAAATATAGACACGATCACCGGCATAATTCTCTGCGCGATCACAGGCGCAGCAAAACCTGCAGAGTATGATCGCTGTCTCTGCAGGAATGCTGTTTCTGACATATTATTTACAGATGTGTATTCTGTTCTCATCCCTGATTTACGGATAAGCATTATCAGTCCCTTACTGTTTTTATGTATGGATCATCATCTATTGGCTTCCTGAATTGAAATCAAAGCTGCAGCAGTATCCGCCGATTACTGTACAGCCACTGCGCCTGCCTTGCTCCAGGATGAGTAGTATTTGTATCCGTTTACTTTTTTATAGTTTCTCACCTGAATGTAATAAGTTTTACCGTGCTTCAGCCCCGTCACTTCTTTGGTGACCTTGCTGTAACTGCTGCTGATAGTCTTGCTCGTCGGTGACGACATGCTATCGCTGAGGCTGTATCTTAGCTGATATCCGTTCGATGCCGATGCCGCGAGTTTTTTGACGCTTACCGTGAACGAGCCGTTTCCTCCGCTCAGTGACGTGATCGAGGTTTTTTTGACCGATAATGCCGACGCGTATCCCCAGACCGGATCCTTGCCTTTTTTGTCCTTGATATTGTCGCCTTTAACGGCCAGGTCCGCCGTTCCGGCAAGAGAGCCCTTAGCGTCATATATACCGATCATCAGACCTGTCTTGACCTTCGTCGATGATTCCTGTCTGACACCCTTGCTGTTTATGACGTCAACAGTGTATTTGTTCTGGAAGCCTTTTTTGATAGCCAGTCCCTCCAGCAGCTTGCTGACTGTCGTGCCTGACGGTATCCTGCGGATATAACCGCCGTATTTATTGCTGCCTATCTTGAGATCGAGATTGTCGTCTGACGAGGACGCAGCCGCCTGCGCGGAATCGCTGCTGACGCTGCCCTCGACGATTATTTCCGCGCTCGATTCTTCTTCGGCCTCTGTCGATCCTTCGGTCACTGCTGTTTCTGAAAGCGACGCGGAAATGCTGCCGCCTCCTGCTGATCCGGCGCTTACAGCTGCGCCTTCGACATCTGCCGCTTCGCCCCCAGCTGCCTCCGCAGCCTTGCCATCCGTCATTTCTCCGGCTCCCTCAGTCTCTTCCGACTGCGGCTCAGCACTCTCAGAAGAATTGCCGGGCTCTGCAGACTTGTCAGCCGCTAATGCCTCAGGCTCTATTACGACAAGCGCGTCATCATCGTCCTCGTTCTCATCCTCGCTTATGGACGCATTTACTTTATAAGTGTTCTTTACCCCTGCGTTGGTCAGCGCGTAACCGTTATTGCCGTCTGACAGCAGGCTCATGTGTTTGATATATCCTGAACCGATGGTGAACGGGATCAGGGCATAGCCATTGTAGCTGCCGACTCCTTTGATATATGCGTAAGCTTGGAGACTGCCTTTTTGCACGTTGTTTATATAGCCTATGGCGTAGTCCTCACCCTCTTCGAGGAGCTTGCTTCCGTCGTAGATCTGAAAGTCAGGCTTTATCTGTTTGCCTGTGTAATTGTACGCCGTTGCACCGTAGATAGTCATGCCCGCGATATCCTTGTCTCCGGACGGAGAAGGTGTTCTCTTGATGTACCAGAAATTAACATCGGTGCTTCCGACTTTACCCGTAGTCGTATAGAGCAGGCCTTTTTTGCCGCTGCCCACCGTGCCGGTGCTCGAATACTGCCATTTGCTGTAATTCGAGCCGGACTGGTTCCTGTTGTAGTACTGCGCGCACCACAGATCGATGTCTGATGCCAGGCTCGCGCCGTTTCCGAGCATGCTTTTGAAGAAATTCGTATTCGCGTATATGCCCGGTTCGTAGCCTGCGTCTCTTATGACGTCGCAAAATGCTTTCGCGCATTTCTTCGCGGTCGCAGCCTTGAGGCCATAGAGACGGCCGGATCTGCCGCCGCAGTATTCGTAATCCATGTATACCGGCAGCTGCATATCTCCGGGCGTAATGCCGTAACCCTTGAGAGTCTTGACCGCGTATTTGGCTTCATTCTTTGCTTCTTTTACGCTTGTAGCCTGAGAGAACACATATGCGCCGGTCATGATTCCCGCGTCCTTCGCCTTATTGTAGTGTGTCGTAAAATGGCTGTCTTTGTTTTTGTAATTGTGAGATCCCTTGGCATAGCCTGTCCAGGTAACTCTCATGATGGCGTATTCTACGCCCTGCCTCTTCGCTGTTTCCCAGTTGGACGCTGTTCCCTGCCAATAAGAAACGTCGACACCGTTCACCACAAGATCGCCGTCGAATCTCGAGGCATGATTGTATGTGCCGCTCTTAAGCGGGCTTGTTGCACCGTACACATTGAGATGCGCTGTTGAGGGCAGTATCCCCGTGATAAGGAACAGCGTCAGGAACAGTGTCATGATCATATTCCCGATCCTCGGTCCTATTGCTGCTGATACGCTCGTTTTCGATGCAAGTCTCATTTCGTCCACCTTCATAATCTGATTATTTTCGCTTGTTTCGCTTTGCCGAAAAGTCTCTGATGAAAAAAACAGCCGGCAGATGTCCTTCAATCTGCGTACTGATGGCACTTTCCCATCCTGTATGTAAGATTGTAACGCATCTGCGCCGGCTGTTGGCTGTTTCTATATAAAATTTCAGAAAGTCGCGTCCTCTGGACTGCACTGCTCGCAGTGCTCCAGACTGCGGATGTAGAGCACAGGCCCCTTTTCCTTATATGCCTCGGTGTATTCAACACGCACCTTGGCTGTGATCTTCACCCAGTCACCCACCTTGAGAGTTTCCTGGCCTGAGTAATACGCGAGCAGACCCGCAAACTGTATGTCTGCCTCGCAGCAGGTCATGACGTGTCTTCCGAACGCGAACTGTCCGTCAGGCAGTTCGTCGGAGAGGGCTACCCTGCCCTTGATAACGAAGGTCTTGCCGTCGTAATTGTCCTCGTTTTCGTTGATATCCCTGTACCACTCGGCATACCATTCGTCCTCGATATTGATACGTGACTGCGTCATATCGTATGGCAGAGGATCCTCGATGTCATCCGGCTCTATATCATCAGGGCCGTATTCATAGACTATCAGGTTGCGGCGGTTGGAGATCCTGACCTCCTTGTGGAATGGCATCTTGTCGAAGCCTTTTTCGCAGCGGTTGAATACGACCATGTCGGCTGTCTGCAGCTTGTTGAAGCAGAGCTGCCTCATATTGCGGTTATACATCATAAAGAGGGAGGCGTCAAACAATGCCATCTCCTGAGCGATGACCCAGTTGCGCGGCATGGCCGCGAAGAGCTTCTGGTTCTCCCACATGCCGTTGTACTCCACAACGACCCTGTCGAAGGCGCCCTGCGCGGCTATCATCCTGAGGTTTGCCTCGTTCAGCTCTTCCTCTGATTTGATCACAGCAGTCCTGACGCCCGGGCCGACGAATTTATCCGGCTCGTACTCGGTCTCTCCACGCTCGCATATGAGGAGCAGCGTGCGTCCGTCATCGCCGAACTCGTGATTTTCGAGTGTTTCTCTGATGAAAGTTGTCTTGCCGGATCCGAGGAATCCGGTGAATAAATATACGGGTTTTTCTGTCATTTTTGTATTATCCTGTCAGTGTGATCCGGGCTGCCTTATATGTCTGCTTTTTCCTTTTGTTTTCAGAGCCCGGGATTTTATGATTTTTCGGCTGTTACGCGAGTTTGAAAAGCTCGCTGATCTTTTCCTTATTGAGGCGTGTGCCGATGACAACGATCATTCCTGTAGCCTCTGCCTCTGTCTCTCTGATCTCGCCTTCGCCCGGAACATAGTCGAATTCAAGCCAGCCGCCGTCCGCGTTCTCAACGATTCCCTTGGAGCGGAGGACTTCACCGCATTCATCGAGGCAGTCCACTATGTTCTCGAGTTCATCCTTGGTGTATTTATTGCTGGTCTGTACTCCGACC
>JAFRGH010000136.1 GCA_017433945.1 Mogibacterium sp.
TCACGAGTTCGGAAGCTCAGACGGCAATCTCAGCGAGATGCTGCACCTGAACAGAGCCGGCACACCTGCTGACGATGATTACATCATCTCCTTCAACCTCACATTCAAGAAGGGAATGGGCCAGGAAAGATATGCTATCATCGACGCATACAGAATGGTCGAGGAATGGATGAACACATTCAGAGCCCAGCTCAAAAAATTCGAGGGTACCAAGTGCACCGAGAGACACGAGTACTACGACAAGATCAGACCGGGTCAGAAAAAGGTGCTCGTAATCAAGGAAATGATAGCACACGGAGCTATGCTCGATACATGGATATTCCCGGATCAGCCATCCGGCGTAGAGGGCGGCAAATCGCTTATCGATTACGGCAGCATGCCGATCATGCTGACACCTAACGAGTTCAGAGACGGCGCCATAAAGGCAATGAATTAAGGAGGTATAGAAATGGGAGTAGGTCCTTCGACTAAAGAAACAAGCCTTCATCATTTCAGAGACCCTCTTCTAGAGGTGCTTGGTGAGGCCGAGGGCATCGATCTGATGGGAGTTCTCGTATTCGGATCTCCTGAGGGCAATGAGGAAAAGATAAGATGCTCGCGTACTGCCGCAGTAGTCGCTGTATGCTGCCGTCCGGACGGCGTCATCGTAGAGACAGACGGCTGGGGCAATCTGGATGTTGACTATGTAAACTGCGTAAATGAGATAGGTGAGAGGGGAATACCTGTAGCCGGACTCAACTGGAGCGGTACGGCGGGAACATTCGTTGTAGAGAGTCCGTATCTTGCCAACGTCGTTGACTTCAATAAGAACCCTGAGGGGATAGAGTCAAACATTGTAGGTGAGAACAACTACACAGAGGAAGACGTAAGAGAATGCGTCAAGAGACTCAAGATCGCCATGCTCAAAAAAGAGCGCGGACAGAAGTGGTATTAGTGAATACTACAGATAAAATGCAATGTAAGAGAGCGACCATCAGGCCGCTCTTTTAGTTTACGACATATCTGCCGCGCGGCTATTCGAGCCGTTAGGCTGGCTGTTCGCTGAATTGGCACAGATGTCTGATTGGCAGCTATTGTGAATCGTGATATACTTTATTACAAATTTGTATCAAAGTATGGAGGAAGAAATGGATCTGAAAAAAGTGATATTATGCATGATACTATCGGCCGCGATCACGCTGCCTTGCGGATACGGCGAGGTGTTCGCTGCGGAATTACCGGATGCTGAAGAGGTCAGCGTTTCGCTTGCAGACTTTGATTCTGATGATCTTTTGATGCAGTACATCGATAATAAGGTCGCTGAAAAGACTGCTTCAAATGAAGCAGCATCCGGAGGAGCGGCAGGGATACAATCAGTCAATAAGAGAAGAGATGTGCTTGATCCTGTCGCGATGAATATGTACGATGCTCTGGCGCCGTCTGTAAGAAAGGTGGCTGCGGGTAATCTTTCGGATACCGCATTTGTTGTCTCTGCACCGCAGGTATTTGAAAGCGCTAAATTTGATGCGGAAGATCTGGGTGTAAACAGTCTGCTTGAAGAAGGAAGCAAGAACACGATAACCCGCGAAGCTTTTGACGCATTTGTCAGCACTCTCACAAACAGCCTTACCGGATCTCTTTCAGATATGCTGCATGCTATAATATGTGACATGCCGTATGAGCTGTACTGGTTTGATAATGTGAACGGAGTCGACTTTGAATTCACTCCGGGATGGTTTGAAGACAATATGAAGATCTATAATGACGGCGGCAAAATCGGCATAGAAACGGATGATACGCTCAAAATCACATTCAAGTTCTATGTATCACAGGATTACAGTCAGGGAGGATCAGCTAAAAAATACGGTCCTGCAAAGACTACAAAAGCCGATACGAGCCTCACAAAGGCTGCAGCAAATACAGCGAAGAACATTTCCGCTATAATCCAAAAGGCCAAGGATGAGACTGATGTGAACAAGCTGGTTCTGTATAAGGACGAGATATGCCGATTGACAGCATATCATCCTACAGCTATGGAGGACGATGATTTTCCAAACGGCGATCCGTGGCAGCTCATATATGTCTTTGACGGAGATGAAAATACAAAGGTAGTCTGCGAGGGATACTCAAAGGCGTTCCAGTATCTGTGCGATAACACATCGTTTGCCGACAGGAGTGTGGAGAGCCGTCTCGTATCAGGCAATCTGACCAACAATACAGGTAACGGAGCAGCCGGCGGTGCGCATATGTGGAACGTCGTGCATATGGATGACGGATACAATTATATCGCGGATGTCACAAACAGTGATGACGATACGGTAACTGACACTAAGAGCTATCCGAGCGAGGTATTCCTTACAGGAGCCGTGTCCGGCTCTGTAAGCAACGGATATACCTTTAAATATGGAAACGGAAGTATAAAACTTGAATATGACAAGGATACACTGAAGCTTTTCCCGGAAAAGGATCTTGCCGTTTCTGTCATAGATTATCCGCATGAAAAGGGTGATGATGGCGGTATCAAGGCGCCTAACACCATGAATGCCTCGGGAAAAACTGTAAGATTAAAGGCCGGGACCCTTAAAAATAAGTGCCTGACAATAGCGGCAAAAAAAGCGATGTCGGTCAGCAAGGCAAAGGGTACAGTAAGCTATAAGCTGATCAGAGTCAGCAAAAAGTCCGCAAAGAAAAAATTCACTGTTAAGACTAACGGAAACATCACGGTCAAAAAAGGACTCAAAAAAGGCACATACAAGCTGACAGTTGCTGTTACGGCAGCCGGTGACATTAATTATGCTAAATCAACTAAAAGAATTACAGTAATCGTAAAAGTCATATAAGAGTAAAACTAATATAAAAGCAAAGGTGCTGCAGTAATTAAGACTATAGTAATACACATAGGCGATACATGTTTACACACCTCCATGTCCATACCGAATACAGTCTGCTCGACGGTATGAGCAGGATATCCGAGCTTCCGCAGAGAGTGAAGGAGCTCGGAATGACAGCCTGCGCGATCACTGATCACGGAGCAATGTTTGGCGTGATCGATTTTTACAAATCGTGCAAAAAAGCCGGGATCAAGCCTGTTATCGGCTGCGAGGTATATACGGCTGCGCGCAGTATGCACGACAAGGAGATCGACAGGGACAGGAACTCGGGCCATCTCATTTTGCTTGCCGAAACTCAGCAAGGCTACAGCAACCTGGTCAAGATCGTATCGCGCAGCTATGTCGACGGATTTTACTTCAAGCCGAGGGTGGACAAGAATCTCCTCAGGCAGTACAGCGAGGGCATTATCTGTCTTTCCGGCTGCCTTGCCGGCAACGTACAGAGGATGCTGGCCAATAATGATTATCAGGGAGCGAAGAGAGAGTCTCTCGAGCTGAGAGACATATTCGGAGAGGATAATTTCTTCCTTGAGGTACAGAATCATTTCCTCAAAGAGGATAAAAGGGTCATCGAGGGACTGCGGATGCTTTCGGCCGAGATCGGAACTCAGCTGGTCGCGACGAATGATGCCCACTATATAAACAGAGAGGATGCGCGCGCTCAGGATATACTGATGTGCATACAGACTCAGGCCAGGGTCACGGATGAGAACCGCATGCGCTTTGAGAATGACGAGTTCTACATCAAATCTGAGCAGGAGATGCTTGAGCTTTTCCCGGATATGCCCGACGCCGTCGCAAGGACACAGGAGATAGCGGACAGGTGTAATGTCGAATTCGAATTCGGCAATTATCATCTGCCTGAATACGTGCCGCCCGAAGGCTTGAGCTGCGACGAATATCTGCGCAGGCTGTGCTATGAAGGACTGGAATCACGCTACGGCGCCGATGCGATGGATGAGCAGAGCGAGTACCGCAGGCGCCTCGAAAGCGAGCTTTCGGTAATAGAGAACATGGGCTATGTAGAATACTTTCTCATAGTATGGGATTTTATCCATTATGCCAAATCTCACGGTATAGCCGTAGGACCCGGCAGAGGATCAGCCGCGGGCAGCATTGTCGCGTACAGCCTTGACATCACCGAGATCGACCCGATCAAATACAATCTCATCTTCGAGAGATTTCTCAATCCGGAGCGTGTCAGCATGCCGGATATAGACGTCGATTTTTGCATCGAGAGACGTCAGGAGGTGATCGATTACGTCATACGCAAATACGGCAAGGACAAGGTATCGCAGATAATAACCTTCGGAACTCTTAAGGCCAAGGCTGCCGTTCGCGATATAGCGAGGGCGCTGAACGCCACATACCAGGAGGGCGATGAGATAGCGAAGGCTATACCTAACGAGCTTGGGATCACGATAGCGAAGGCGCTTCAGATCAATCCTGAGCTCAAGAGGAGATACGAGACCGAGCCTCTTGTGAAACAGGTGCTCGATCTGTCGATGGCTCTCGAGGGCTTGCCTCGTCACGCGTCGACTCACGCCGCGGGCATAGTTATTTCAAAAATGCCTCTCGATGAGTATGTTCCGCTTTATTCATCTGACAAGGGCTTAGCGACTCAGTTCAATATGACCACTATCGAGGAGCTCGGCCTGCTTAAAATGGACTTTCTCGGCCTTCGTAACCTCACGGTGATACGTGATGCTCTCAGCATGATAGAAGCAAATCACGGAGTGAAGATCGACTGGGCAAAGATGGGCTATGATGATCCGGCCGTGTACAGGCTTATAGCCGACGGCAACACCAAGGGCGTGTTCCAGCTCGAGAGCGGCGGTATGACAGATTTTATGAAGAATCTCAGGCCTACATGCTTTGAAGACATCGTCGCGGGCATAGCTCTCTACAGACCGGGCCCGATGGATTCCATACCTAAATACATAGACAACAAAAAACATCCTGAGCACATACGCTACGTGGATCCTCACCTCGAACCTATACTCGGTGTAACATACGGCTGCCTCATATACCAGGAGCAGGTCATGCAGATCGTGCGCGACCTCGGTGGTTATTCGTTCGGCCGCTCTGACCTTGTACGCCGCGCGATGAGCAAAAAGAAGATGAGTGTCATGCTCGAGGAAAAGGAATATTTCATAAACGGCAAGGCTGAGGACGATAGCGGCGCCGCTATAACGGGATGCATCGCTAACGGCGTTCCGGCAAAGGCTGCAGAGACCATATTCGAGGACATGGTCAGCTTTGCTTCGTATGCCTTCAACAAATCCCATGCGGCGGCATATGCGGTCGTATCGTATGAGACGGCTTATCTCAAAACGCATTATCCGGTTGAATTCATGGCGGCTCTGATGTCGAGCATGGCGGGAGATGTAAGGCACACTGCCGATTATGTCCGCAACTGCCGCGAGATGGGAATAGAGCTGCTGCCGCCGTCAGTTATGGAGAGCGGCAGAAATTTCACGGCAGTTGACGGCAGGATAAGGTTTGGCCTCTTAAGCGTCAAAAATGTCGGCAGCGGCATCATCGACGCGATAATAGCGGGCCGCGAGAGCGTAAGAGACGCGCACGACATATACGAATTCATTTCTGCGATAGACGCGTCCGAGCTTAACCGAAAGGCGGTAGAGTCGCTCATCAGAGCCGGAGCCTTCGACAGCGTCAATCCGAACAGAGCGGTGCTGATGGCTGTGTGCGACGATGCCGTGCAGCGCGCGCAAAAAAAGGCAAAGACCGGAAACAGCGCGCAGATAAGCCTCTTCCAGCTTGACGGATTCGAGGATCAGGCGATAAAGAGCCCAGATCTGCCGCGTGTCGCCGATTTTGACAGCGACACCAAGCTCGCGATGGAAAAGGAGATGCTCGGTGTGTATCTTTCGGGACATCCGCTGGATGAGTACGCGGCGCTGATAAGAGAGAATGCGACAGCCAGCACGGCCGATCTTACGGCGGGCGGCGAGGAGTTTACAGCCGAAAACGATTCCGAGGACAGCATGGTCATCAATACGTCGAAATTCAGCGACGGGGACCGTGTCGTCATGGCCGGGATGATCAGCGGCGTCAGGACCATGATAACCAAAAAATCCCAGGAGATGGCGCGCCTGACCATAGAGGACTATGACGGAGTGATCGACGCTATCGCGTTTCCGAAGATCTACGGGATGAAGCGAAATATCATTTCCAACGACATGATAGTCGGAGTTTCGGGGCGCGTCAGCTTCAAGGATGAAAACGATGCCGAGATACTGATCGAGGATATAGTTCCGATAAGCGACATAGCGATGCTCGGCCGCGGACGCGGAGACGGCAGGGGCGGAAACGCTTACAACGGCAGCGCGAACAAGGGCTATAACGGCGGCCGCAGCGGAGGCAACGGCACAGGCGGTGCAGGATACAGATATGCACGGAACGGTTCGGCATCGGGAGCACCGCTTGATACAAATAATCTTGTGAAGCTGAGGGTGCCGGAAAGCGTGATCAAGGCTCACAGAGACGAAAAAGGGGTGCTGTATCATCTTACTGATATGATGAGCCTGTACCCGGGAGACAGGGACATGCTCGTATATCTGCCGGGCGGCAGGAACGTGCGCATCAATCCTCAGAACAGGATAGTCTTTACGGATGAACTGAAGCAAAAGCTGCTGAGGATGCTCGGCGAGGGTAACGTAAAAGGATAGAGATATAAGCAAAAGATAAGCTGTTGGGAGCAGGAAAATGAGCAAAGCGATAGTTATATATACTTCAAAAAGGGGATCGACGAAGCAATACGCTGAATGGATAGCTGAGGATCTGGGCTGCAGCGCGCTGACGCTGGATGAGGCAAAGAAGCAGGATGTGAACCTCTACGAATACGACTGCATAATCTACGGCGGCTGGATAAGGGGAAGCGGCATAGTCGATTTTGACAAATTCGCGAAATGGCTTGATGACGAGCTGATGCAGAGGCTCATAGTTTACGGAGTCGGCTTCGCGGACGAGACAGCAGATAACTACGCGCAGGTATGGGGCTACAGCATAGGCAGGCTCGATCCTCATAATGAGAACAGGTCGATACTGTATATACTCGGCGGCAGATATGAGCCTGCAAATGTAAAGGGCATGGACAAGGCGATGATGAAGGTCATGCGCACGGTGCTGCTCTCCGGCAGCACGCCGGATGCCAAAATGCAGGCGGACAAGATCAGGGAACGTATCGATAACGGCGTGGATATGGTCCGCCGCGAGAACATCGCATCACTGGTGAAAGACGCCCGCAAAAAGCTTGAAGCGCAGCAGGAAGATAAAGGTGGCGAATAACGGAACTGTTACCATCCCGAAAGGACTGAAAAAAGGTAAGTATAAGGTAAAGGTCAATGTGAAGGCAGCAGGAGATGCAAATTACAGATCTGCAGTGAAGAGCGTGACTCTTACAGTAAGAATCAAGTGATGTAAAAAAATAATATTTCTCTTGCACCGCGCTCGTATGTTTAATATAATATACGAGCGCGATTATGCGCGCAGCAACTATATGTCACATTGCGGTCGGCCGCGGTGCCCTGCAATAAGCGGGGTTGAAGGCTCAGAGCCGCAGTGGAAGTCAATTAACCGGAGGTTATAAA
>JAFRGH010000137.1 GCA_017433945.1 Mogibacterium sp.
TCAAAGCTATGCCGTAATAGCTCGCGAAATTATACGACGCCACGACAGCCGCAAACATCAGTACGACAGGGATCAGCGCCGATATCATTCCTGCAGCAAGCGACGCTATGACGGACTGTCCGTTTCTTATGTTTCGCTCGCTTGCCGATATCCTCCTGAAAACAAGGGAGTCAGATGAATATAATTTATCGAATTCACCTGTGATGAAGCCCGCAAGCAGACCGGAACCGACGCACCACGCGTAGACGTAGGACTGCAGCATTTCTTTGCTCAAATAAGCTGTCGCGCCTCCGATGATCAGGGCACTCACAAAATTGCCCCATGTCGTGCCTCTGCCGGGATTTTTTTTGATATTCGCGCGGTAAAACATCGTGCCGATGACCGATGCGATTATGCCGACAGCATAGATTATCAGCGGAAATTTTGACGCTGATGAAAGCGTAAAAGTGGAAGTTACGCCGGACGTGTTCACCCCGACCTCAGCGAGAACTGCTGCGGCTGCCGCAGAGAGCAGATATGTCTCGATATGGTCAGCGCCGTTTCCGGCAAAAGCTCCTGAATAATCCGCAAACTCTCCGCCCTTTGCCGCAAGGTTAGACGCTCCGGAATAAACCATGCCGGATATCCTGAGGAAAACTGCCGTGACGGATGCGCCGAGCGCAATGCATCCTACCACCTTAGGCAGAGTCTCCGGCTCGAGCAGCAGATAGACCGAACCGAGAGCAAGCAGGCCCAGGCAGCTTGTTGTAAGTCCCATTACTGCCGCCGACCTGTATCCGGCCTTGAGAGCCGACTTGAGGTCCTTTATCTCCGCCTGAGATACCGCAGCCGTGTTCCCGGATCTGAATGACGCGGATCCGAAAACAACAGAAATAAAGGATACGCCCGCTCCTATAAGATAGACAGCGGCACATATCCATCTGATCCCCATTCCGACAGCTACCGTTATCACTGCGTCAGCAATAATAACAGGCAGGTATTGAGTTGCCCAGAACTTCCTGCTTCTGTCGCGTATCCTCAAGGCAGCTTCGTTACTTGCGTCCGAAGCGGTGATCTTTTTTCTGACCCACGCTTCAAGGCATACACCGATAAGCAGTCCAAGTAGAGCACATACTAGTGTGATTACTTTAAGCATTTGATGTATCCGTCAGTGATCAGTTGAAAATAGCAACGATTGCCAGTGAAACTACGATATAAACGATAGCGCAGACTGTTGTGATCCTTGCGAGAAGAGCGTCATAGCCTCTGCTCTTGCGCTTTCCGAAGAGCTGCTCCGCGCCTCCTGCGATCGATCCCGAAAGACCGTCACTGTTTCCGGACTGAAGCAGTATGCTGATGATAAGAACGATACTTGAAATAAGCAGTATTACCATTAAAGCTGTGTGCATTATTATCCTCCGATTTTATTAAAGATTATTACAAAAAAGTTTTATAACATGATTAAAGCGTTCGATGCGAAAATCGAACGCTTTATAATAACATCCTTTAGTTCAGCTGTCAATCCGCCAATTGACTCAGGCATGGCAGCTGTCATCGATTACTCGCTCAGCGCTGCCGCAGCGTCGATGATCGCTGTAAAGTCATCCACCTTGAGACTTGCCCCGCCGATGAGTCCGCCGTTGATATCAGGCTTCGCAAGCAGCTCTGCCGCGTTGGACGGCTTCATGCTTCCGCCGTAGAGGATAAGCATCAAATCAGCTGTTTTGTTGTCGTATGTGCCTCCCATGACTCCTCTGATGAACGCGCACATCTCTTCAGCCTGATCAGGTGTTGCGGTCTTGCCGGTACCTATAGCCCAGATCGGTTCATACGCGATGACTATCTTTGAGGCATCCGCAGCGCCTATCCCTTCAAAATCAGCGATAAGCTGGCCTGCAACGAAGGTCTGTTCGCCCTTGCCTTCTCTTACCTCGAGGGATTCGCCCACGCAGAGTATAGGTGTGATGCCGGCCTGCAGCAAAGCCTTCAGCTTAGCGTTTACAGTCGCGTCTGTCTCGCCGAAATACTCTCTTCTCTCAGAGTGTCCGACTATGCAGTAGTCAACTCCGATCTCCTGCAGCATCGCTACCGAGATCTCGCCTGTAAAAGCTCCTGACGGCTCAAAATGCACATTCTGCGCGCCGAACCCGATGCCGCTTCCTTCAAGAGCCTTGCCGAGCCCGGAGAGCTGAGTGAATGGAGCGAGGATTGCAACGTCTTTCGCGTTTTTCAGACCCTTAGCCTTGATCTCATTACCGAATTCGATTGCCTCGGCTGTAGTCTTATTCATTTTCCAGTTGCCTGCTATGAGGAATTTTTTCATGTTTGTTTTACCCTTTCATTATTCAAGTTTATTTATCTTCGATAACAGCGATGCCCGGAAGCACCTTTCCCTCGAGGAACTCGAGGCTTGCTCCGCCGCCTGTACTTATATGAGTCATTTTATCCGCAAGGCCGAACTGCGTAACAGCCGCCGCGCTGTCTCCGCCGCCTATCACCGTGGTAGCATCGAGCTCCGCGAGGCACTCTGCGACAGCCCTTGTTCCTACAGCAAAATTCTCCATTTCGAATACGCCTACAGGTCCGTTCCAGACTACTGTCCTGGCCTCTTTGAGAGTCGATGTGAACAGCCTGATCGTCTCAGGTCCTATATCCATTCCCATTCTGTTGTCCGGAATAGCGTTTACAGGATAGACATCGTGAGGCGAATCATTCGAGAATTCGTCAGCCGCAACGATATCGACCGGGAGCAGGAACCTGACGCCCTTTTCCTCAGCCAGTTTCAGTATGTCTGATGCCAGTCCGAGGCCCTCCTCATCGAGCAGTGATGTCCCGATCGAATAGCCCTGTGCCTTGAAGAATGTATATGCCATACCTCCGCCGATTATAAGTATGTCGACCTTGTCGAGCAGACTTGTTATAACGGCGATCTTGTCTTTTACCTTTGCGCCGCCCATGATGGCCGCAAACGGTCTGACAGGATCATTTACCGCTTCTCCGAGGAATCTGAGTTCCTTTTCGATCAGGAAGCCTGAAACTGCCGGAATATCGTCCGCGATGACAGTAGTCGAAGCGTGAGCTCTGTGAGCTGTTCCGAACGCCTCCTGCACGAAGATATCACCGAGTGACGCGAGCTCATGAGCGAACTCAGGATCACCCTTTTCCTCTTCGGCGCGGTACCTGACATTTTCGATCAGCATGACCTCTCCCGCCTTGAGCTCTGCAGCCGCTGTCTTTACCTTGTCATCAACAACGACATCGGAAGGAACGAATTTTACCTCCCTGCCGAGGTATTCGCTGAGCCTCTTCGCAACAGGAGCCATGCTCATTTCAGGAACAGCCTTTCCCTTAGGTCTGCCCAGGTGCGACATCAGAACGATCGAAGCACCGTTTTCAAGCAGATACTCTATGGAAGGAAGAGCGGCTTTGATCCTTGTGTCGTCAGTGATCACGCCGTCCTTGAGAGGTACATTGAAATCGCATCTCATTACGGCTCTTTTGCCTTCCCAGTTTACGTCTTTGATGGTTTTTTTCATCCTTGTTTCCCCCTTGATAAATGTGCAGCACACATACGCACGGCACAGAGTTTATTACTAAACCGGATAATTCTCGTTATCGACCTCATACATATGCCTTACGAATCTGAGCATGTTAGATGTATAGCCGAATTCATTATCATAGTAGCCTACAACCTTGAAGAACTTGTCGTTGACCTCGATCCCCATCCTTGCGTCATATACCGAAGGAGCGCTGCATCCGAGGAAATCGATCGATGTGACCTCTTCGTCCGTGTACATCAGCACGTCCTTGAGGTATGTCTCCGAAGCCTCCTTCATAGCTGCGTTGATCTTATCGTACGAAGCAGCATTTCTCAGAACTACGTCAAGGTCTACAGCGGATACGTCTACTGCAGGTATCCTGAACGCCATGCCCGTGATAGCTCCCTCGAGCTCAGGAATGACCAGAGCGACAGCCTTGGCAGCGCCCGTTGTCGTAGGAATGATGTTATTGAATACCGAACGTCCCATCCTCCAGTTGTATTTGGTCCTGCCGTCGTTTGTCTTTTGTTTTCCGGTCGTGGCATGGATGGTTGTCAGCAGACCTTCGTATATTCCCCAGTTGTCATTGATGACCTTGCAGATAGGAGCAAGACAGTTGGTCGTGCAGGAAGCCGTGGACACCACGTCCATATTCTTCTTGTACCAGTTGTGATTTACCCCATACACGAATGTAGGCGTCACCTTATCCTTGGCAGGCGCGGAAATGATTACCTTCTTTGCTCCGGATGCAAGATGCGGAGCGGATTTTTCTGTGGTCGTAAGCGTTCCCGTACCGTCGATGATGTATTCAGCGCCGCATTCCGCCCATGGAATATTCGCAGGATCCGACTCAAAATAAACAGGGATCTTCTTGCCTCCGACAACGATCCCCTTGTCATATGTCGTGACCTCCTCCGGGAATCTTCCGAAAGCTGAATCGTACTTGAGCATATATGCTACATAGTCATAATCAGCATTGCGCCAGTTGATGCCGACGACCTCCATTTCCGGAAAATTACGGATAGCTCTCATAACACAGGTAGAAATTCTTCCCCAACCATTGATACCAACCTTGATCATGTCTTGCCTCCAGATAATTGCTAAGTTGATTATATGAGAAATAGTTGTTTTGGCCGCATATAATTCTATCAAATGCAGGCATCACAAACACGGTCTCCTTGCAGACATGGTCCGCCTCGCTCTGCGCGCGTTAAAGCTCTGCGCCGAGGCAGATGTCTCTGAGGCCGCAATCTGCGCAGCGGGGTCTACGCGCGGTGCAGCATCTGCGGCCGTGGAATATCAGCATGTGGTGCGTCTTTATCCACTGATCGCGCGGGATCCGCCGCATAAGCATCTCCTCAACCTCTGTAACGTCTTTTCCGTCAGTAAGGCCTATGCGGTTCGACACTCTGAAAACATGGGTGTCGACCGCTATCCTCGGCACTCCGAAGCCTTCCGCGAGAACGACATTAGCCGTCTTGCGCCCGACTCCGGGCAGGCTGACGAGTGAATCAAAATCATTCGGAACTATGCCGCCGAAATCCTTTAACAGTCTGTCCGCAAGTCTGATTATATTTGCTGATTTGTTCCGGTACAGTCCTATCGTTCGTATCAGCTCCTCGACATGCTGCCTGTCAGCCGCTGCAAGCGCTGCCGGATCAGGATATGCAGCGAACAGAGCCGGTGTCACCTTATTGACGCTGACATCGGTAGTCTGGGCCGAAAGCACTACTGAGATAAGCAGCTCAAACTCATTTCCATGGTCGAGTGCACAGGAAGCTTCGGGGTGCATTTGTTCAAGAATACCAAGTACCTCAGCTATTTTTGTATCGGGTAATAAATTGTCCATTTTTGTTTATTTACGTTGTAATTGTATCCATTTAACTTTAAACGGCGAGTTTGTATACGATTTAAGTATTTTATTTAAAAATAACACGATTATTATAGCAAAACTACCATAACTTTCATTGACACAAATAGAATTTGAACTATAGTTAAATTAGATTAAGATTGCCAAGCGGTAAATGTCCCAGAGTTTATTTTTGGCAATATCATTTATGTTTAGGAGCAATAATGGCGATGGACAATATGACAAACGAAAAAAATAATCAGCCTTTATCAGCGGGTCTGTATCAAGAGATACAGCGCGATATACTGTCGGGTCTTATCCCTTCAGATACCAAGCTAACCGAACAGGCAGTTTGTAAAAAGTACAATGTCAGCAGGACTCCGGTCAGAGAAGCTTTTCGTCAGCTGGAGGCGGATGGTCTTATCGAAAATATACCAAACAGAGGCGCATTCGTAACAGGACTTACAAAACGCGATATCTCTGATTTGTTTGATTTGCGTGCACTGTTCGAGATCCAGGCAGTTGAATGGGCTATCAAACGCATGACGGCAGAGGACATCGAGTCGCTCAGAGAGACTCTGGATTTTATGGAATTCTATACTCTCAAGGATGACATTGATAAGGTCCTCAGCTTCAATTCGCAGTTTCACAGCATCATATATGCCGGAACAAAGGACAGGATGATAAAAAAGACATTGTCTACATATCAGACATATCTCAAGCATTCGGCGCCGGCCAAAACGATCACAGGTGATTATCTTAAGATTATACTGGAGGAACACAGGGCCATCTTCGAAGCAGTTGAGAGCAAAAACGCAGCTGCCGGCCGCAAAGCCATGGAGCATCACATGGAGCAGTCGAAGCTCCGCCGCATCAGCAACTATTTTTGATGTGCATGTCAATGCTGATTAAATCAGCCTGCGCCGATCAGGCGCAGGCTTTTTTTAAGCATACCAGTATCAGAGGCCGAGCAGTCTGAGCAGCATGGTGACCACAGGCGTGATTATCATATCTGTCACATTCAGTATTATAAGAGCCAGCAATATCCATGTGCCGTACTGATATACCTTGTACCACCACTCATGCCTGTCCAGTCTGAACAGCTGAGTGACTATTCCCCATCCGTCCAGCGGAGGACACGGTATCAGGTTGAATATCATAAGGACCAGATTGATCATCACGGCATAATAAAAAATATACATTATATTCTCAAGAAGCGCCGATCCCGAAGAATAGGCGGCCTTCATCAGAGCTCTTGTCGGGAACGAAAGAAGCACAGCGAGTATAAGATTCATCGTGACGCCGGCGATGCCAACCAGGAACTCATCCCTCCTCCTGTTTTTGTAATACGAAGGATTGATCTCAACAGGCCTGCCCCATCCGAAGCCAACCAGCACAAGGGCCGCGAATCCCAGCCAGTCGATATGCGCAAGCGGATTGACCGTAAGTCTGCCCTGCCTCCTTGGCGTCGGATCGCCGAGCTTGTCTGACATCCATGCATGCGCGAATTCATGCAGACTGAGTCCAAGTATAATACCCGGCAGCATTATGATCTTTGTAAAAATCGTACTCATTCTATCTCCTGAAACTGTTTATTCTACTCATTGGTCTCACTCAGAGACTTTTCACTCAGCGACCTCTCTGCCCTCGAGGCTGAAGGTCTTGCTCTCAGTGATCAAGACCTTTACAGTCTTTCCTATCATATCCTCCTCAGGCCTGTCTGATGTAAAATTGACAAGCTTGAATCCGTCTGTTCTGCCCGAATAAGCGTCCGGCTCGTTCTTGCTCCGCCCCTCGACCATTACTTCGCACACCCTGCCTTTGTACTCGAGGTTCTTTTCGAGGCTGATAGAATTCATCACATCGACCAGTCTGTCGAATCTCTCGTGACAGACATCGTCCGGTATCATATCATCAAAAAGCTTCGCCGCAGGGGTACCCTCTCTCGGCGAATAGATAAAGGTGAACGCGGAGTCATACCTTACGCGCCTCGCCGCGTCAAGAGTCTGTTCAAAATCCTCTTCTGTCTCGCCCGGGAATCCTACTATTATGTCTGTAGAAATCGTAATATCCGGAGCAGTCGCTCTGAGTTTATCGACTATCTCGAGATAACGCTGCATGTCGTAATGTCTGTTCATCCGTTTCAGCACCCGGTCGCTGCCGGACTGCAGAGGAAGATGTATGTTTCTGCACAGCTTGCCGCAGTCAGTGAAGCATGCTATCATCCTGTCCGAAATATCCTTAGGATGCGATGTCATGAACCTGATCCGTTCTATCCCTTCGATATCATTGACCGCGTGCAGCAGGTCAGCAAAATCGCTGCCTGCAGCATCTCTGTACGAATCGACATTTTGTCCGAGCAGCATGACCTCCTTGACGCCATCGGCCGCCAGGCCCTCTATTTCTCTGACGACATCGCAGAGCATCCTGCTCTTTTCCCTGCCTCTTGTATATGGGACGATGCAGTATGTGCAGAAATTATTGCAGCCGTATGTGATATTGACGAGAGCTTTGTGCCTGTACATGCGCTTCGGCTTCATCTCGTCCTCGTCTATCACAGGATTGCTGTCAATGATCTGACGCTGTTTCTGGCCGGTCCTGAGCCTCTTTTCAAGCAGCTCGGGAAATTTCGCGATGTTCTGCGTACCGAATACGATATCGACCCACGAGAACTGTCTGTTGATCTTTTCGACTATCCTCGGCTGCTGCGGCATGCAGCCGCACACGCAGAGAACGAAGTCCGGATTTGTCTTCCGGATCCTTTTGAACTGCCCGAGCACGCCGAAAAATCTCTTGTCAGCGTTTTCGCGGACGCTGCATGTATTGATCACTACAACATCCGATTTGTATGGATCATCTTCATACTCATAGTCCATGGCTTCGAGCAGGCCCGCTATATTCTCGGAATCGTGCTCGTTCATCTGACAGCCGTATGTGATTATATGGTATTTCTTCATTGTAATTCTTCTTTTTTTTCTCTCGACATAAGCAGACCTACGGCTTCCTTAGGCGGTATCTCACCCCTCAGCACCAGGTCTGTCACCTTGCAGACCGGCATTTCGACGCTGTATCTGTCGGCGAGCTCCGCAACCGCCTCAGCCGTGTAGTATCCCTCGACGACCGAACCTACTCTTTTTACCGCTTCTTCAGGCTCGAGTCCAAGACCTATCAGCAGACCGCAGCGCCTGTTTCTCGAGAGATTGGTAGAGCATGTCACCATCAGGTCGCCTATGCCCGAAAGTCCCGAAAAAGTATCGCCATACGCGCCGAGCGCGCTTCCCAGTCTCTTGATCTCGTGAATGGCTCTTGTCATCAGCGCGGCTCTGGCATTGCTTCCGAGCTTCATTCCGTCGGAAATACCTGTCGCTATCGCTATTACGTTTTTGACCGCACCCGCGATCTCAACGCCTACCATGTCATCCTGTGTATACACCCTGAAATTTTCAGACATGAAGGTATCCTGGACCATCTCCGCCGCAGCCTTGTTCCTGCTGACGGCGACTACCCCCGCAGGCAGATTGCGCACGATCTCCTCAGCATGAGTAGGTCCCGACAGCGCGACATATGTAGCGGCAGGAATAGTCTCAGAAGCGACCTCACTCATCCTGAGCAAGGTCTTTTGCTCGATACCCTTGGCCAGATTGACAACTACAGCCCCGTCCTCGAGGTATTTGCTGCATTTTTCGGATACAGACCTGAACTGCTGAGCCGGTACGGCAAACACGATCATGTTTTTGCCGATGACCGCGTGCCTTAAGCTGCTGACATACTTGATCCTGTCACTGAGGAGCACGTATGGCAGATAGCGCTCATTTATCCTGGTCTTTTTCATATGATGCAGAGCCTCGCTGTTGCGGCCGTAAAGCGTCACATCATGTCCGTTGTAAACGAGCAGATTCGCGATCGCCGTACCGAAAGAACCGCTTCCTATCACAGCTATGCTCTTTTTCCTGTCGCCAAGGACAGGTATGGTCTTATTCTCATAGTAGTCAACAGGCTCGTGCTTTGGATCAAGCGTTTCTTTGTCATCTTCATCCGAAGCGAGTATCGCCTCTGAGATAAGCGGTTCAGCCTGAGCTGCTGCTGCAGTGTGGTTTCTTTCGTCCATATCCTCATTACCCCCGTTCATATCTGCAAAGTCCGCATACGCATGCTGATCCGCATCAGCTGCAGCACCGGCAGTATTCGAAGGATCTGCAGGATGCTCAGCATCATCCGCAGCTTCGTCATCTGCCGCTCCGGCGTTTCCGCCATTATCATCCGATACTTCATCTTCGGCTGTGCCGGTATCGGAGGCTCCATCGCCCTCATCATCGCTGTCAGCTTCACCTTTATGGCCGATAGTCAGAGGTTTTTCCTCACCTCTCAGCAGCCTTCCGATGTTCTGCGCATGCATAAGCACCAGGAAGATCGCCGCGCCTATCGCGAACTTCAGGCAGTAAGGCTCGTACAGCCATATGAAAAACGGAAAAGACACAGCCGCAAATATGGATGCCACCGACATCCTTCGTGTGACCGCAAAGAGTATGGCAGCCACGATAAGAGCCGCTACAGCGCTCATCCAGTTGAGCGCGAGAGCCGCGCCGAGAGATGCCGCGACTCCTTTTCCGCCCTTGAATTTGTATATCAGATGGAAGCAGTGTCCGAGCACGACAGCAGCGAAAGCGATCATCGCGCCGTCCAGCTCCGCGATACTGAATCCTACCCTCACTGAGATAAAAGCCTTGAGCAGATCGACAACGAATACAGCTATGCCTGCCTTGAGACCTATCACCCTGATGGTATTGGTCATTCCCGGATTGCCGCTGCCCTCCTTGCGAATATCGACATGATGCATTTTGCCGATAATGATGGCAGGATTGATATTGCCCACAAAATACGTGACCACTGCCAGAATGATCAGCGTTGACATTGGTACGGTTTCCATCATCTCATTCATTGACGTTCACCCCTTTTTTCATTCCAGACGAACTTGATCGAGGTCCCTTCAAAATCGAAATGCTCCCTGATCTTGTTCTCTATATATCTCGAGTATGAGAAATGCATGAGCTCTCTGTCGTTGATGCTGAACGAGAAGAGCGGCGGTCTGGTGCCGATCTGCGTTCCATAGTAGATCTTGAGTCTGCGGCCTTTGTCCGAAGGCGGCTGTCTCATCATGACGGCATCCTCGATTATGCTGTTGAGCCTGCCTGTGGTGATGCGCTGTGATCTCGCATCCTCTATCCGGGCCGCCCTGTCGATTATGTCATATATCCTCAGCTTGTTCAGGACGGAAACGAAGAGCACCGGAGCATATGAAGCAAATAGCAGCTCAGCCTTTATCTTGCGCTCATAGTCTCTCATGGTATTGGTCTCTTTTTCGATAAGGTCCCATTTGTTGACCACGATCATCATGCCTTTTCCGGCCTCATGAGCGTAACCCGCGATCTTTTTATCCTGCTCTGTCAGTCCCTCGACCGCGTCTATCATCAGTATGCAGATATCGCAGCGCTCGATGGCGGCTATAGCCCTTACAACACTGTATTTCTCGATATTGTCGTTCACCTTGCTCTTTTTGCGCAGTCCCGCGGTATCGATCAGAGTGTACTCCCTGTCATTATATGTGAAGGGTGTGTCGATCGTATCTCTCGTAGTGCCTGCGATAGGCGATACGATGACTCTGTTCTGCCTGGTCAGCGCATTCACAAGGGACGATTTGCCGACATTAGGCTTGCCTATGATCGCGATATTGACGCTCTCTTCGTGCCGGCCGTAGGCATCGTCAGGGAAGCCTTCGACTATGCGGTCCAGGAGATCTCCTATATTGGTCATATTAGCAGAGCTGATCGGCACCGGTTCACCGAAGCCGAGCTCGTAAAAATCATAGACCATATCGTAGGCCTTTTTCGGTGAATCGACCTTGTTTACGACGAGTATGACCTCCTTGCCCGTGCGCCTCAGCATTTCGGCGACCTCGCTGTCCGCAGTCGTAAGGCCCTCTTTTCCGTCCACCATAAAGAGTATGACATCAGCCATATCCATGGCCATCACAGCCTGATCTCTCATCTGCGATCTGATGGTGTCATCTGTCTTCACTTCAATACCGCCGGTATCGATAACGGCGAACTCCTTGCCGTTCCATTCGGTCTCGGCGTATATCCTGTCTCTGGTGACTCCCGGCACGTCCTCAACTATTGCGCGCCTCTCGCCTACCAGTCTGTTGAAAAAAGTCGATTTGCCCACATTAGGCCTGCCGACTATCGCCAGTATAGGCTTACTCATCGAATATTCCCTCCGCGAAATCGTGTGCGTTGAACGGGATAAGGTCATTCATTCCCTCTCCCATTCCTATAAACTTGATCGGCATGTCGAACTGATCGGTGATAGTGATGGAGATGCCGCCTCTTGCGGTGCCGTCCATCTTGGTGAGGATTATGCCCGTGATATCCGAGATGCCCGAGAAGTCCTCCGCCTGACTTACTGCGTTCTTACCTGTAGTCGCGTCGAGAACGAGCAGAGTCTCCCTTGTTGCCTCAGGATACTCTCTCGTAATGACCTTGCTCATCTTTTCGAGCTCCTTCATCAGGTTCACCTTGTTCTGCAGCCTGCCGGCCGTGTCGCAGATCAGCACGTCTGTGTTGTTTGCCTTGGCGGACTGTATCGCGTCGTAAATAACAGCAGTAGGATCCGTGCCCTCAGCGTGCCTTATCACCCTGACGCCGACCCTGTCTCCCCAGGTCTGAAGCTGCTCAGCCGCAGCCGCGCGGAACGTGTCCGCAGCTGCCAGCATGACTGATTTGCCCTTGTTTTTATACATATTGGCCAGCTTCGCGATAGAGGTTGTCTTGCCGCCGCCGTTGATGCCTATCATCAGGATGACCAGCGGATACTCCTCCGACATCCTGTTGCGTTCACCCTTGTCTATCATCTTTTCTATTATCTGCCTGAGCTCTTTTTTGATAGCATGGGCTCTTGTGATGTGCTTATTGTTGATAACAGTATTGAGCTCATCCATGATCCTGTCCGAAGTCTCAATGCCTATGTCCGACATTACGAGACCCTCCTGCAGTTCCTCGAGAAACTCAGGA
>JAFRGH010000138.1 GCA_017433945.1 Mogibacterium sp.
AGTCTGATTATGTGTTTCGTGGTTCAGTTTTGTTTTATCAATTACGACGGATCTAAATGATAAATTTGGGCAATCAAAATAATAGGAGACCAACTCTTTGAAATAATTCACATTGCATTTTGACACTTTGGTCCACTTGATTTCCGCTCTTTCAGGAATGCCATGCTTCGCTTTAATTCTCATTATGTCACGGATAATTCGTTTGCGCGATGTTCGAGGGCAACGGATTCCGCCTATAACCATGGTGTTACTACCATCATTCTCCAAATGGCAGCTCTCATCACAATAAATATTATATTCCATAAGAACCTCCTGCTTTGGTTAGCATTATTCAATATTGCAGCTAAACGCGCAACCCTTTATATATTCTTCCATATATTCAAAGTCTGGATCTCCATTATCGTTAACAGGGAGGGGAATCTCTGTTTCTGCGATTAGATCCTTCGTAAATGCTCTTCCAAAAACTGGGTATCTGTATTTTTCCATATCCAGTAACGCAATTATAAACATTGCAGTATAAACATTAAGCCACGAAGCTCTGACAACGACAATATGAGGCCCGGTTATGAAGCAATGATCCTGATAAAATGTTGTCGCTGTTGTGTCGCCGATGGTTAGCGCTCCAGCTTCTTCTAGACCATCATATTCCAGCGTTTGGGCATAAAGTGAGATACCATTATTGTTATCGGTTCTGGTTACGTATGCAACATAATCATCTGTGTTCGATACGACTAAATCACCAGCATTATAAGATTTGCCATTATGAATATCATCCACAGTTTCTCCAAACTTGAATGTCTTCCACTCTTTTTTTGTTTTGCAAGTTTTTTGCTTAGGAGCTGCGTATCCTGATTCAAATCCTGCATAATTATCTAATAGCCAAGACACCCTTTCAGAATCTTTAACTTCAAGAGCAGCCATAAAATCCATATACCTGTACAATGCTCTTTTCTTGGTTGTGTTCCTGAAAATCTCCTCTGTAATATTAGTGAAGTCCGTTTTTACATACGCCTCTGGGAGAGCCTCTCCATGTGCATTTATTCTCTGCTTGACCCAAACTGTATCATCAGTAGGAGCAACCCCATCTAGTTGATCAAGCCAGCTCCTCCGCACTGACTCCCATCTGCCTAAATCTTTTCTTCCGTTATGAGGGATTACCTTAAAGCCGTCATCAATCCAGCGACCGAAGAAAGTGGCCTTGTTTTTATCATGTGGAACATGTGCTTTGAAAACCATGATGCAGGTTGCCGTGCCAACATGGCTATCGAAGAAGAGTTGTGGGGGCATAGTCATGCATGCCAGCAAGGTGTGGTATTCTAACAATTTTGATCTCAACTTTGAACCACTGCTACCTGCACATGACATAGGAACGATAGCGACTCCTATACCGCCATCTTTAAGATAATGAAGCATGGATGCTATAAAATCTAACTCGTCTTGCCCTTTTTGCAATACTATTTCACCTAAATTTAAGTGTGAGATTGTAAGATTGATTGCATCAATATCGGCGTTCAATACCTTAATTTCTGAAGATATCTTTGATATTTCTTTTTCTTTCCCGCTTTTTCTTTTGAGCTCGGCCAGCTTTTTTTCTAATTGCTTCTTCTTCTCCTTTTTTTCATTTAATTCTTTGATTTCTGGGTACTCCTGTGTTGAGGACGGGTCTTTTTTATCAAGGGAATAGGGCGGATTTATCATGCCCACATCAATGCTTTTATACTCAGCAAGTGCTTTGTGTAGCGGAACCTTATTTTCATCAAAGAAAGTCATTCCGCTTTCATCAACAGGGGCAAAAGAATCAATCAACAATGATGAGCAGTTAAATAGATTGGACTTACCGTCCCCGTGGAATCTCATGTTTGCGTATGCGAGAGCAAACATCGACGCATCTCTTTCAACTCCAATAAGACTCCTTTTTTGAGCTTCTTTGTATCTATCAGCTTTCTCAGTTTCACTTATGTGTTCGGAGTAGATATTATCTTTAATTCTATTTAGCGAGGAAATTAGAAATGCTCCTGTGCCGCAACATATATCAATTACCTTTGTGTTTTCGTCGAAAGGCTTGTCACCGAAATACTCCGCTAAATCACAAAATAGCTCAGTGATATGCTTTGGAGTAAGAACTATTCCCTTTTCTTTTGCATTTCCTTTTGTAAATCGAAGGAAAGTTGTATAGAACTCTCCCATGATATCAATTCCAGTATAAGCCTTTAATACCTCGATTACATTTTCATAAAGAGAGTAAATGCAGCATGATAAAACGGTGTCTCCGTCAGGGAAATAATTATCCCTTCCCTTTGGAGCTTGCGCGAGTTCACTTTTTGAAAGCAGCCCGTCATAAAATTTCTTTAGAGAATAGCGTTTGCCTTGGGGGATTTTGTCGATGTCCCATATGCCGTCTATATAACTAGGATCATAGGGCTTTCCTTCTCCGTACAGAGAACTCTTTAACTGGTTGACTGCACTTCTTCCAATCGGATCGGATATCATCTTTTTAGCTTTAGTTTTTCTTTTTGATTCGATTGCTGATTTAGTGTTTTTATATAAAGTTGAATCCTCATTAGTGAGACCTAGAATTATTGCTGAAACAAAACCAGCCTTGGAGTTGTCCTCTATTCCGTTAGAGCGTAGGAAGTTGGCGCACGACAAAGTGTATCTGCGAAGCTCCTTCATGACTTGCTCCTCTGTCTCAATATTCCTTTTAAGTGCAACATCAGCACTCTTAACGTATTCATCCAATGTGACTAATGAATCTGATAGTGTTCCATCCTCGATTAGCTCGATTGATGATATGTCTTCATTCTTAGGCCAAACGAATGATGTCACCCGAGAATTTACTTCATCCCCTGAGATGCTTACCACGATTACATCGAAATTATTCGAAAGGAAAGAAGCATACCAAAGAGCGCCATCAATAGCGTATTTAGTTGTCTCAGATGCGCCACCGTAGCCGGCGACTTTGTATTCTTTAACGTCTTGATGTGAAGAATGGTCATCAACGGGACCTTTGCATTCCACTAAAACAATCGTTTCACAGGAATCCTTTATAACAATAAAATCAGGGGTTCCTCTTGAGCGCATTGTTTGTTTCTTGGAAGCCTTCTTAAAAACATCTGATAGCCACCCAAAAGAAGAGGACCCTTTATAGCTATCTTCTTTAAACCAGGTGATTCCATTCAGGGTAACGTCCTGACGAGAAGGATATCCATCAAGGGTTTTAAGTTTATCAGCGACCAACCCTTTAGTTTTTTCTTCGCTAGTTTTGCTTGCCATATCGATAATCTCCTTGTTGAGAATTATATAATACAAAGGCTAATTCAACAATCAGCAAGACCGTGGGAATGATAGTCCGCAGAAAAATCGAACAAATTGTTCCTCGTTGTATTTTGTGCGCAAGCCTTGAAATTGCAGGCTTTTATGCTACAATTATATCATAAAACACTCGCAAAAAAGAACAAAATAATAGCACCGGCGAAAAGTTTGGCGACTCTTCCGATGCTACATCCCCGACAGACAAACATTGCGTCTACCCGTCTTTAATTGCATTTTATCACGAATAAGGGTAAAGTCAATTGCTTGCGAACAAATAATGAGAAAAGATAAGAAGAAACACGACAACCAAATAGCAATTGAGCTGAGAGAAACTCTTAAAGACATCGTTTCTAAGATGGCAAACGAGCCGTCAGGTTTTATCGTTGATCCTGTTCGTGATTTCACCAGAAGGCGCAAGCTTGACATGGAGACGCTTATAAACCTTATTTTGTCTATGAAGGGCGGCTCAATCAGCAAGGAGCTTTACACATATTTCGGCGGAGACATCGAAACTGCTACTTCGTCTGTGTTCGTACAGCAAAGAGCAAAAATCAGGGCAAAGGCTTTTGAATATCTTTTCCGCAAATTCAATGACGCATCTTCACAGATGGATACCAATACGTACGATGGCTATCGCCTGCTTGCAGTAGACGGTAGCGACATCAACATTGCCAAGAATCCGGAATCCGACACATACTTTGTCAAAAGCGACTATGACCAGTTCCACCTCAATGCTGTATATGACGTGCTTAACAAAACATACTTTGATGCGCTCGTTCAGCCGGCTCCTAAAGAGCACGAGATTAGAGCTGCAATTTCTATGGTTGTAAGAAACGAGTTTAGAGATAAGGCTATTCTCATCGCCGACAGAGGTTATGAGTGCTTCGGGCTCTATGAACATATTCACAGAACCAAGAACCTCGACTATCTTATTCGTGTTAAAAACAAGGGAACAAGAGAAGTTCGAGATATGCCTATGACTGACTGGGATATTGATGTTTCGTTTGAACTTAGAACCACACAGACAAGACAAGATCAGAAAGACTTTGCGGAAGGCGAGGTTAAATATGTTCGCGGGCCGTCGAAACACGGCAAGGACAAGCAGGTCACATGGGATTTCGAGTCTCCATTCTTGTTTAGCTATAGAGTTGTTCGCTTTGAGATTTCCCCGGGAGAATACGAAACTCTTGTTACGTCTTTAAACAGAGAGGCTTTTCCGCCTGAGAAACTAAAAGAACTATACCACCTCCGTTGGGGCATCGAGACTTCTTTTCGCGAACTAAAATATGCTATTGGAGTTCTCAACTTCCATGCAAGGCGAGAGGATTTCATCCTGCAAGAAATATATGCAATGCTCACTATGTACAACTTCTGCGAGAGAATTACTATGAGCGTTGTCATTGAGCAGGTGGACGGACGAAAGTATGCGTACCAAGTCAACTTCACTATGGCTATTCATATATGTCGCGATTTTTTTGCTCTGCCAATTTACAGGCCGCCTCCCGATGTGGCGTCTCTGATCGCGCGGTACATTCTCCCTGTCAGGGAAGGCAGGAGCGATAAGAGAAAGCTCAACAAGAGAATGAATCCAATAATGTTTACATACCGAGTAGCAGCATAGACGGAATTGCATTCCGTCTGGTTGGTGTTCGCGAAATAGCCCAAAATGCGAACTTCAGCACAGAAAAAGAGCCCGCTCGCTTACGAGAAGCGAATGCGGACTCTGTTTTTCTTGATCCATTTCTTAACTTAATGGATTTCAGCCGGATCAACCAATGTCGAAGGGCTCCGAGCGTTTACAGCCCTTATCTTAATGACATTGGCTTCGATGCTCCCTGTTTTGCGCTGTAAGATGAATATCCGGTCTGGGACCTTTGCGATCATTTCCCGAGAATAACAGTATCAATTATCCTGTCAGCGGCATTGCCGTCATATGCACCGAAATTCTCATCCTTGAACTTCTTTGTCTTTTCGAAGTCATAGTCTTTATTCTCAAGAGCCTGTATCAATTCATCGAATGTATCGCAGACCTTGCCAGGAGCCGTTTTGAGTATACTTTTGTGAACACCTCTGACTATCTCGTAGACATCCCTGTCATATGTATAAAAGAGTATAGGCTTATCCATCAGAGCAAACTCATAGTAGGCCGATGAATAATCGGTGATCAGTATATCCGATACATAGTACAGATCATTAAGATCATCGTTTTTGTCCAAACAGAGTATTCTGTTCCGATATTCCTCAGGTATCTCAGGTTTGTTTCTGGTAAAAGGATGCATTTTGATCATCCAGATATATTCATCAGCGCAGAACTCATATATCCTCTTCATATCGAGCATATCATAGTCGTAATGAGCGTGCTTCTGCCCTGTCCCGCGGAATGTCGGGGCGAACAGAATCAGCTTTTTGCCCTTGCATTCAGGGTGAGATGCATAGAATGCATCTTGTTTTGCCTTGATCGTGTCACTGTCAAGGAATCCGTCGAGCCGTGCCATTCCCAGCGGCAATATGTATTTGCGCGGCAGACCGAAAGCCTCGCTGTAAACATCAACCAGTCTTTCCGAACCGGTTATGACATAGTCGTATTTTTTATGGCAGTTTTCCTCGGGATGAGGCGAACTTTTCATCCCGAAACGGCTGTAGCCAACAGCCTTGAAACCCTCACCGGCATGCCAGACCTGTATCAGCTTGGTTTTTTTACTCAGCCTGAGGGTGTTGAATATAGGGACAAGGTCATCAACAAATATGAAATCCTTTCCGGCAAGCATTCTGATCATACGCATCCATCCGCCTGCGCTGTTATGCTTGCCGACAGCCTGCCTGAATGTATAGGATATATCAAATTCCTTATCGAGTCCCCGCTCCCTGAGTCTGTCATCTATATACTTGAGATTGCCCCATATATAAGGCTTGGTTTCGGACATAAACAGTATGCTGCGCCCGTTTTTGCGATTCACCTTATCGCAATAATCATAAGTCAGCTGCATGAGCGAAAGCTTCGATTTCTTTACTAAGCAGTTGAGTTTTCCTTTTACCGTACGCCTTTCGGATACGCTGTATCTGTCACGCCAGTCAGGATTCTCTATCATGAATCGCGAGTTCAGTATCGGCACGATATTGACGCTGTCTCCGCAGAATGTGGTGAACCATACATTATAGGCATATTTTGAGCGTCCGTAACTAAATACCCGGCTCAGCTCAGGCAGCTGATGCGCGGCTTCATAGCTGATAGTGCAGATATGGATATTACTGTCTTTTTTCAGGCGAGTCATGAATCTCCATCTCGCATTGTCAAGGAAGCTGCGGTCATTGGCGGCTGTTATGTTGATGCGGAAAGTGTAGACGCTGCCGTCTGCGTATACAGGATCCAGAGGGATCTCACCAAGCAGTCTGCCCTTGAGAACAGTCCCGTTCTCCTGGCTGTCGTCATCCGAATCGTCTTTGGGAAATACCAGCTTTGCTATACTGAAATCCAAAGCTTCATCATATGAGGATTCTATTGTGAGATCCAAAAATATCCTCTCCCAAGAGATGGAAGTAACTCGGATTTTGCCGTCGTTTATACAGCTGACTGTTATAGGTTTCATAATTATATCTGCCTTTCGTGAAACTATGCAAAATACAGGCGATCATTCAACCGGGAGCTTATAGCTGAGCTTCCTCATAATAGCGGAGCATGCGGCTGGTTCCCTCGTCTATGCTGACGGACGGCTTCCATCCGAGAGCCTTGAGCTTTGAATTATCGAGACCGATGAATTTTGCGGGATTGTACATTTTTTTTGCTGTTTCATCAATATTTATGACCAGTTCAAGCTGCTTTTCCGGGCGGCTCGCGATAAATGCCTCCGCAAGCTGCCTTATGGAAATGGTGTTGTCGCTGTCCGCCACGTTGTACGCCATGTCTGTTCCCTTGAGCAGTATGTAGAACAGGCCGGCGACCGCGTCGCCGACATAGGTATAGGCGCGCTGCGAGCTTCCGTCGCTCTTCATCACTATATTTTCGCCGCGAAATACGTTAGCGGCAAAATCGGCCTGAACACGGCCGTCATCGAGTCCGAGTCCGGGACCGTATATATGCGCGAATCTCGGGATGCAGCATCTGATGCCGTACTGCGCGTTAAAGCTGGCGCAAATGGTCTCGGCGGCTCTTTTGCCTTCTGA
Source organism: Mogibacterium sp. (assembly GCA_017433945.1). Taxonomy (GTDB): domain Bacteria; phylum Bacillota; class Clostridia; order Peptostreptococcales; family Anaerovoracaceae; genus Crickella. Next base: position 7,474 of record JAFRGH010000138.1, read on the forward strand.
ATAGCAGGATCTCGGATTGAGGCAGTCGAGGTAGCCGTAGTTGTCCTCGGCTATGCTGTCCACTCCGCTGACGCTGCCGTATACCTCGGATGAAGACATGAGAACAAAGGCCTCGGAGCTTTTGCGGACGGCCAGGTCGAGGAGATTGAAGGTTCCGGTAATATTGGCTCTGATCGTAGCGGTCGGCGCTGCCTTGTGCTCTGATGGTCTGGCAGCGCTGGCTCCATGGATAATATAATCAACAGGACCTTCGGGATCGAACGGAAGGGTCACATCCTGAGCGATCAGAGTCACATCACTGCGCTCGAGCACCGGGCCGAGTATTCTCCTCGCCTTTTGCTCATTCCTTACAAGCGCCAGGATTCTGATGCCGGCACCGCGCTCATCGTTGAGCGCGAGCAGGGTATACAGCACATAAGAAGGGATCATGCCGCTGGCGCCTGTGACGAGCACAGTCTTGCCGTAAAGCTTCTCCCATGGCAGTTCGTTATCGATGATGCGAAGAGCATCTTCGCTGATTACAGGATTAAAAGTCTTGATGTCCATAAATTATGCTTCCTTATATAAAAAGTTATAACAAAAATAATGATATCATACAGCAGGGGCGTCGGCGTATTCTTTGACGATTATATCTATCGCTGTCTGCAGCGGGTCATATATGGCCTTTGCCGGGAAAATGCCGCGATCGGTGCATGCCTTGTACAGTATCGGCAGCTCCGTGCATCCGAGTATGACCGCGTCCTCATTTATGCTGTCGATAAAAGCGATGAATTCGCGGCAGATCGCGTCGTCTGTCTTGTTCTGCTTGACGGCTTCGATAAAACCCCGGAGCTGCGTGTATTCGGCCTCTGTCGGTGCTGTCACATGTATGCCGTAAGGCCGGAACGTCTCTGAATAGATCCCGGAATCTATAGTGCCCTCTGTCGCGACGAGTCCGACAGAGCCGATGCCTCTGCCCGCGAGATCTCTGCCGAGAGCGTCGATTATATGCAGTATGATATTTCTGCTCTCCGGTATATTTTCTATGACATCCGGGATGAAGCAGTGCGAGGTGTTGCAGGCGAATACTATGCGGCTCACGCCCATATCCATCATATGGCGGACAGAATCCGTAAGCTCCGCGACGAGCTCGTCCCTTTTCTCTCCGTAGAGCAGCGCACGGACGCGGCTCGGCATCGTGCATTTGTTATCTATGATGACGCGCGGGCGGTCCCATTCCTTTTCGGCAGGAATGGCATCGATCAGCCTTTTGAAAAAGTCGGCTGTGGCGTATGATCCCATACCGCCCACGATACCTACGGTATAATTCTTCATTTCACAAATCCTTTCACAAGATAAACATATATTAAGATAATTTATGTTATAATATCATACTGAGGGAAAATTGGTAATCAAAGAGGATAATATATGAAAAAAGTTGTTACATTCGGGGTGTTTGATTATTTTCATTACGGACATCTCAAGCTGTTCGAGAGAGCAAAGGCGATGGGAGACTATCTCATCGTAGCCATACAGGATGAGGATTACATCCTCAAGTACAAGCCTGACGCGCAGATACTCTACAGTCAGGAGCAGAGGATAGAGCTGATAGGAGCTCTATCGGTAGTGGATGAAGTAGCGATCTATACTGATATAGATAAGTCTATCAAAGAAATAGACTTTGATGTGTGGGCTAAGGGTGAAGATCAGAATCATGCAGGCTTTCAGGCTGCGGAGAAATGGGCGCTGGAGAACGGCAAAGAGGTCAGAGTCATGACACGTACGCCTAATATCTCCACTACCAAAATCAGGCAGCAGCTTATCGAGGATTGATCAGCAGCAAAAGATGAGTCAATGATGACTCGCAGTGCTTCGTTAGTATCGGAGATTTCGATGATTTCGATTATGTGGAGTATTTATTTTGTTTATGATATAATCACTTAACCTCGCAGTCTGCTGTGAGAATTTTGTGTTGAAAAGAGATTTATCGGATGTTCAAAACTTTTGCAATTATAATAAAGGAGCACAGAGATCTGGGCTTCAGGCAGATACTCAAGCTCGCCAGGGCAGAGCTCAACAGACAGTACAGAGGTGCGGCCTTCGGCTGGGCCTGGGCGATCATCAAGCCTATGCTGACACTCTTCGTGTTCTGGTTCGGTATTACCATAGGACTGAGATACAGCAAGCCGGTCAACGGATACCCGAGATTCCTCTGGAACATGACAGGCTTCCTGCCGTGGTTCTATATGAGGGCTCTTATACCGGGCGGCGCGGCGTGCATCAGGCAGTACAAGCATCTTGTAACCAAGATGAAATTTCCGGTATCTGTCATACCGACCTTCAACAGCATAGCAGAGCTGTACATACATTTTGTGCTGATGGCGCTGACCTTCATAGTGTTTGCGATATTCGGCTATTTCAAGCCGGACATCTATCTGCTTCAGCTGCCGCTCTACCTGCTGTTCATGTTCATGTCGTTCACTCTGTGGTCGCTGTTCGCGGGCATGATCGGAGCTATAAGCAAGGATTTCCATGCGTTTATCAAGTCGATATCGACAGCCATATTCTGGTTCTCGGGCATCATCTTTGACATAAACGGCATACACAACGATCTGCTCAAGCATATACTCAAGATTAATCCTGTCTCGTTCTTTGCAATGGGATACAGGAACGTATTCATATACAAGAGATGGTTCTTTGAGGACAGATACGCGCTGGCCGTATATCTGTGCACTCTGATCGTGACATTTATGGGTGCAATGTGGGCATACAAGAAGCTGCGCAAGGATATACCTGACGTGCTGTAGCGATGCGGCAACGGGCAGAAACAGAAACGCGCGATCAGATTGAGCTGCGGCAAGACATTTAGCAGGACATTATTGAGAATGGAAGAAAACAGACCAATACAGGATAATATTAATACGGATAGGACGGCGGCTGCAGTGGATGCAGCAGCTATAGCAGCAGGCTCCCCTGCGGAGGCGGCTGTAACGGAGACAGTGAAGCCGTCTGCAGATCTGCCTGCGCAGCAGGCGGCTGAGGAGCAGAAGCCGAGAAGGGTCAACAGAGAGGACAGGGAGGTCGTTGTCTCCTTCGATCACGTGACCAAGGAATACAAGCTGTACAAGACAGACAAGGCGAGATTCAGGGGGCTCTTTTCAAAAAAAGTGCCTTATAAGGTCAACCGCGCAGTGGATGATCTCTCCTTTGAACTCCGAAAAGGCGATTCCATCGCATTGCTCGGTCATAACGGCGCAGGCAAATCTACCATACTCAAGATGGTAACGGGCGTCACGTTCCCGACCAGCGGAGAGGTCATGACAAAGGGCAAGATCAGTGCTCTGCTTGAGCTCAAGGCCGGCTTCGATCCGGAATCGACCGGAAGAGAGAACATCTACCTCAAATGCAGCCTGATGGGCATGAAGGACGAGGAGATCAAAAAACGTGAGCCGAAGATCGTCAAATTTGCCGATCTCGGTGATTACATCGATCAGCCGATCAGGTCGTACTCGAGCGGAATGAAGGCAAGGCTGGGCTTTGCCATCTGCGTCAATGTAGAGCCGGATATACTGATCGTTGACGAGGCGCTGAGCGTTGGTGACAAGAGATTCAGAAAAAAATGCATTAAAAAGGTTAAAAAAATCATGGCAGATGAGAATGTCACGCTTCTTTTCGTGACACACTCGAGCCAGACAGCACAGGCATTCTGTGAGAGGGGCATAGTCCTTGAAAAAGGACGCAAGCTGTTCGAGGGAGACCTGCAGGATGCAATTGATTTTTACGAGGCGCAGGATGAATTACTTCAAGACAACGACTGACGGCAGCAAGCCACACAAAAACATCGTAGATGCATCCGGCTCGGCCGCTTTAGATGCTCCGGCCTTTATACCTGAGGCAGGATCGGGAATACTGAAGCCTGCAGGTGATGCAAAAGCCGCAGAGACAGCGCTGCCGCAGACAGCAGCAGAAACAGCAGAGTCAGCAGCTGCTGCAGGTAAACGTGTCAAGGCGAAAAGAAAGATAACTGTGATCGCTACAGTTACCGCGATCGCAGCTGCCGTAATGGTCGGCGCTGCGGTGCTGTGGGCGGCCATGCCGTGGGCCATCACGGTCAATGACAAGGAGATATGCTATTTTGAGACTCACGATGACGCTGTTGCCGTACTGGACCGCATCGTCAAGGAAAACAGTCTCAAATACGCGAGCGCCCTTGCCCTTGATGTTTCATCCATCAAGATAGTCAAGGCTCCTGTGTTCAATGTTGAATACAGCGAGACCATACCTGCCGCGAAGCTCATAAGCAGGGAATACCTCGCGGCCAATAAGGCGGCGATCAGAGTCACGAGCGTCAAGGTCGAAAAGAGCAGATATACTCCGGATACCGAATACGTCAAGGACAAGAAGATGCTTGCGGGCCAGAGCGAGATCGAGCAGCAGCCGAAAGAAGGCATCAAGGAAGAGACCATCAAATACACCACCGAAAACGGAGAGATCATAGACAGAGCGGTCCTTGATACGAATATCCTCAAGGAGGGTACTCCTAAGATAATACGCAAGGGCGTGATCGGTTTGCCTGAGGGCGAGGACTGGAGGACCTATGAGGGCCTGCCTGCCTTTAACGACGGCACAGATATGATCAAGGATGCCAAAAACTATCTCGGACTCAGATATATCTGGGGCGGATACAACCTAAACAAGGGTGTTGACTGCGTCGGCTTCGTTACGGAAATGTATAAGAAATTCGGGATATATCTGCCTCGCAGTCACTCGGGTCTGCGCAAGGCGGGTGTGGCGGTACCGTCTATCTCACAGGCCAAGGCCGGCGATATAATCTGCTATAACGGGCATGTTGCGCTCTATATGGGTAACGGCAAGGTCATACATGCGACACGCGGCAAATCCAACAATGTTCACATCTCAAAGGTGAACTACAATAAAAAGAGACATATCATTACGATCAGAAGGGTCGTCCAGTAGTAATGAAAGAAGGAAAGGTCACAATACTCAGCAGAGAGAGTGACAGACCGACGCTGGACATATCGCTGCTGGAACAGGAACTTAAAAAAAGAGAAGGGATCAAAGTAGTTGTGTTGTGTAAAATGCTTAAACACAACTACTTTTCTTACTTTGCGCACACGCTTAGGCAGATTCGTGAGATAAGATCATCTGATGTCATCGTGGTCGATACATATATTATACCGGTCAGTCTGTTCAGGCACCGCAGTGACCAGACAGTGATACAGATGTGGCACGCTCTCGGAGCGATCAAGCAGTTCGGCTGGCAGACTGTCGGCCGCAGCGACGGCCGGTCCGGCCGGATATCGAAGCTCATGCGCATGCACGCGGGCTACGATCAGATAGTATGTGCCAGCGATGTGACCGCAAAATATTTCTGCGAAGCGTTCAGAGCAGCGGCAGATAAGATAGTCAAGCTCGGGCTGCCGAGGATAGACTACATAAAAAAAGAATACCCGGAGATGGTCGGGCGCATATACGAACGCTATCCGCAGCTTGCGGAGGGCAAAAAAGAGGGCCGCAAGACGGTTCTTTACGTACCTACCTTCAGGAGGGGCAGGCCTGTGGATGTTAAACCGCTGGCCGACAGCATCGACAGGGAGAGATATGATCTTGTCGTCAAGCTGCACCCTATAGACGAGGAGCAGATCGAAAAGACTGAGGGCGTTATTTACGACCGTGAATTCGATTCCTATGACATGCTCAGGGTCGCGGATATCGTCATAAGCGACTATTCGTCATACGTCATAGAGGCGACGCTTGCGGACAAACCGCTCTACCTTTATACCTATGATATAGACGAGTACAGGGAGCGCGTAGGCCTGAACATGGATCCGGCGTCCGAGCCGATCAGCGGCTGCGTGTACACTGACGCCGCCAGTCTGGCAGATGCGCTGGACAGGCCCTATGACATGGAGAAGCTTCGTCTGTTCAGGAAGAGATATATAGATATAGACACTGAGAATTGCACGAAACAGCTCGCGGATCATATCGTGAGCCTGATTGGAGAACGCAGATGAGTATAGCATCCGCCGTCAAAAAGACGATATTTGATATAGCAAAAAAGAACAAAGCATTCCGCGTGGCCGCGAGGGGAGGCAGAGACGCCGTATACCGCGTCAAGATGACTCTCGACGCGCCTGCCGCTAAGATCGACGAAAAAAAAGTATATTTCCAGACGTTCTCGGGACGCGGATACAGCGACTCGCCTAAGGCGATGTACCTCTACATGCTGAACGCCCCGGAATACAGGGACTATCATTTCGTCTGGAGCTTCAGGGAACCCGAGAGATTCGCTTTTCTCAAAAACGAGAGGACGGAGATCGTAAAATTCCGGAGCCGCGCGGACAACATAGCGCTGAGGACGTCCAAATACTGGATAAGCAATTACAGGATGCTGGATCATCAGCACCCGCGCAGGGGACAGGTCTACGTTCAGTGCTGGCACGGCACGCCGCTCAAGAGGCTCGGCTACGATCTCGAGGCGAGCGACAATTCGATGAACTCGCTCAAGGAGATACGCAGCAAATATAGGACCGACGCGAAAAAATTCTCATATCTGCTGTCGCCGTCGCCTTTCTGCACGGATAAATTCGCTACCGCGTGGAACCTGGTCAGGACGAAGCAGACGCACAAGATCATCGAGGAGGGCTATCCGCGAAACGACAGGCTGATAAACGCGGACGAAAAGGAAAGAGCGGGGCTCCGCAAAGCTCTCGGCGTCGAGGGCAAAAAGGTCATACTCTACGCTCCGACGTGGCGTGATAATCAGCACACCAGCGGAGAGGGTTATACCTACAAAACGGAGGTCGATTTCGACAGGCTCAGAGAGGAGCTCGGAGACGAGTATGTGATACTGTTCAGAGCGCATTATCTGGTAGCCAACAGCTTCGACTTTGAGAAATACAGGGGCTTCGTCACCGATGTGTCGTCATACAGCGACATCAACGAGCTCTACATCGCGGCGGACATACTCATCACCGACTACTCGAGCGTTTTCTTCGATTTTGCCAATCTCAGGAAGCCCGAGATATTCTACATGTACGATCTCGAGGAATATGCCGGCGAGCTGAGGGGTTTCTATTTCTCCCTTGACGAGCTGCCGGGACCGATAGTCAGGGACGAGGACGCGCTAATTGAGGCGGTCCGCGGCTGTGACGGATGGCAGCCGGATGAAAAATACGAGAGCTTCTGCGCGAAATACGCGCCTAAGGATGACGGACACGCGTCCGAAAGAGTGCTGGCGAGGATAATAAGATAATCATCTGTAACAGGAGGCATGCATGGGTCTTATAAGACAGGAAACACGCAATGTGATGACGCTCTACTACCTGCTCAAGCTGGATAAAAGGATCCCGACCGATCCGGAGCGCATCAGAGCGAAGCAGAACAGGCTAATCTATAAAAACATGAAGAGGGCCTACAAAAAGATCCCGTTCTACAGGAAGAGGTTCGATGAGCTCGGACTCAAGCCTGAGGATTTCAGATGCGCTGAGGATCTGAACAAGTTCCCTCTGCTGACCAGAAAGGATCTCAGAGAATGGATGCAGGACGAGCTTGACGCGCATCCGGACAAGGCTAAGAACTGGATACTGCACAGCACGAGCGGATCATCCGGCATACCGGTCAAGTTCCTGATGAGCCGCAGGGAGGAGGCGTGCTACAACGCCAACTGGATCAGGGTGCTGATGATGGCGGGCTATGAGCCTTTCACAGGCAAGATGCTGACCTTCCTCACCACACACAGCAAGGTCGACCCGAAGAAGGGAGATTCGTGGGTGCAAAAGCTCGGAATACTCAGGAGGAAGATAGTGCCTGAGCATCTGTATGTCGGTGAGGGCATGAGAGACCTGATCGAGCTGGTCAACGAGTACAAGCCTGACATGCTCTGCTTCCGCAAGAACGTTCTGGTCAGAATGGCGCTTTATGCCAAGAACCATGACATGAAGATACATCAGCCTAAGGTCTACAACCCTGTCAGCGAAAAGGTCGATGAGATCACGCTTAAGCTGCTGACCGAGACCTTCGGACCGAACATACTCGACGCGTACGGCTGCAACGAGACAGGCAGCTGCGGCATCAAGGTGCCGGGAAGCGATGTCTACTACATACCTCGTGATACGCATGCCATAAACCTTATAGATGATGAAGGCAGGCTCACGGACAATGGTCACGTGATCATCACGACACTGTACAAGAGGGATTTCCCTATCATCAATTACGACGTGGGCGATACTGCGACCTTCGAGAACAGGGGCGGGGTCAACTACATCAAGACCATCATCGGCAGAACGAACGACATGGTCAAGCATAAGGACGGCACTCTTACCTCGGCTACAGAGCTGTACAAGATACCTAACGGGATCACCGGAGTCGCGCAGTTCCGCTACGTGCAGAGGACGATAGATGATATCGACATACTGCTGGTGCACGATCCTAAGGAAAAGAAGAACTCAAAAGAGGATATAGAAAAATATTTCACGGAAAAGATCAACGAGCTGTACGGCTTCAGGGACGGCAAGCCTGAGTATCAGTTGCATTACAAATGGATGGATGAGGTTCCGCCTGATGTGAACGGCAAGATGCGCTGCTTCATATGTGAAGTGAAGGAGTAATAACTGAAGCTGACGACGTTGTGCTGTACACCTGCGCGGAGGCTCTGCGGTAGCCGGTACTTAGCGATTGGCGAGCAGCTTGCTGCGAAGACAGAGCTTAGTACCGCTGCGTTAAGCCGCAGCGAGGCGAGAGCCGTACTCCGCAAAGGTGTACAGAACAACGTCTCGACAGATTTATGAAAGGACAAAACAGTATGAAAAAGATTCTTATACTTGGTGCCGGGATATATCAGGTGCCTCTGATCAAGGCTGCAAAGAAGATCGGCCTGTATACGATAGTGTCGAGTATTCCGGGCAATTATCCGGGCTTTAAGTATGCCGACAAGGTTTACTACGTGAACACGACCGATGAAGAGGCTGTGCTCGAGCTTGCGAAAAAAGAGAATATCGATGCTGTCATCACGGCAGGCACGGACGTGGCTGTCCCTGCTATGGCGAGAGTATGTGATGAGCTGGGACTGCCGGGACTTTCGTATGAAGCAGCGATGAACTCATCTGATAAATTCTACATGAAGACCCAGTATGAGAAATACGGTGTCAGGACCGCGAGGTTCCGCAAGGTCAACTACGATGACGCCGACTATCTCGGCAGGGTGAGTGATTTTGAATATCCTATGATAGTCAAGGCTGTCGATTCGTCCGGCAGCAGAGGCATCACGAGAGTCGATTCGGCTGAGGAATTCCCTGAGGCCATCGCGAGAGCAAAGGCCTCGAGCCGTGCTGATTATTACCTCATAGAGGAGTTCATAGAGGGCGATGATGAATTCGGAGCCCAGGGCTTTGTGGTAGACGGGGAGCTGCAGTTCGTACTGCCCCACGGCGATTATCTGCTGCATCTGGATACCGGTGTACCTTACGGGCATTACGCGCCGTATGAGCTGCCGGATGATATCATGAAGGATCTCTTCGAGCAGACAGAGCTCTGCGTCAAGGCTATGGGAATAGACAACTGCCCTCTCAACTGCGATTTTCTAATCAAGGACGGCAAGGTTTATGTGCTTGAGATTGCGGGCCGCGGAGGCGGAGCTAATCTCATGGACCTGACAGCCATATTCTTCGGCATAGACTATCACGAGATGATAGTAAGATGCGCTCTGGGTGAAAAGGTCAGCTTTGATACCGGCGGCGACAGGAGGAATCCGGCATCCTACAAGGGAACAGCGAATGACTGCATGATGCTTAGAAGCGATAAGGACGGACGGATCGTAAGACTCGAAAACAACAACGATCCTGAGGATCCTGACATACTCGACATCGTATTCGACTACGAGGTCGGAGACGAGGTCCGCAAATTCAGAGTCAGCCCCGACCGCCTTGGTCATGTCATCACAAAGGGAAGGACACTCGCCGAGGCACAGGCCAAGAACGAAGAAGCCAGAAGCCGCATAGTGCTCGAGGTAGAATAGAAAACAGAAATCAGAGAAAAGAGAGTCAATGGGGACGGCTCATGAGCCGTCCCCCGCTTATGCGTCCTGACAGACGCTTTTTTATTTCTGCTCGTCGGAGCTGTCATCCGGGGTGATGCTGCCCGGACGCATTCCGCTGATTATCCTCGCGTTGCCGCCTGCCCTGATCCTCTCCGGATCGGTCGTATGCACTTTGCGAACGACGTATTGAGGATAGTTGCCCATCGCAAGGAACATCCTGCCTACATACTCGCCGACCATTCCTATAGTGAAGAGCAGTATTCCCGAGAAGAAGAATATGGCGACGATCATTGATGTCCATCCGAGGACTACTGCCGGATGAACTATCTTTTGTATCAGCAGTATGATGGTTCCGATAATGCCGATCATCGATATCGCGATGCCGCATCTCTTGGTGATCTGCAGAGGCACTATTGAGAAGCCCGCGATATTGGACCACAGACCGATCAGCTTTTTAAGCGTATAGTTTGAAGTCCCGTAAGCCCTGTCGAAGTGCTCTATAGGGACGCTCGCGATCTTATCAGGCGAGACTATCCTGAGTATCAGGCCCTGCAGATGAGAGTACTGAGCGTGGTATTCAACCATATTGTCGCGGACATATCTCTTCATGACACAGTAGCTCGAGGTCTTGAGGTCGCGCGGCTTGCCTATCAGTATGCGCACAGTCATAAAATTGACCCAGCTGCCAAAATTGCGGAACGCTGAGTGATGCTTTTCAGGATAGTAGCCGTAGACGACGTCATGATCCTTTGCCGCCTCGAGCAGCTTGCCGAGCTGTGACGGATGTGTCTGCATATCGTCATCCATCGTGATTATCAGATCGCCCGCGGCATAGGCGAGGCCTGCCATCACGGCATTGTGCTGTCCGGTGTTGCGCGCAAGCTCCACGACGGTGACATAAGGTCTTGAAGCAGCCAGACCGCGGAGGACCTCCATCGTAGCTCCTCCGTCCGGCGAATAGTCGTCGACCAGAATAAACTCAAAATCATCGATCCCGAGCCTGCCGAATTCATCGGCAGTCAGAGAGACGACATCACTTATGGTATGAGATGAGTTGTAGCAGGGTATTACAACTGAATATTTCATATAAACTCCTTTTTTCTTTTATATAAATACTAAAATATTCTATTATCTTTGCGGTTGATTGGCAATACCGCAATACTGTAAAATACCGATGTTCAGATAAGACGATATGATCCGGCAAACAGGAGGTAAAATGCTCGACGCTATAGTCAGACTGCTCGAAAAAACGAATAATGTGAATCGCAGCTCGTATTTCTGGAATGCGGTAAGCGCGATGGTGCTGGCGATGCAGAGTCCGGTCATCCTCATGGTCATGAACAGGACGAACGGGACCACAGACGCGGGCATCTTTTCGATTGCCATCGCTGTGGGCAACCTTATGATGTATGTCGGGCAGTACGGGCTGAGGCGCTTCCAGTCGTCGGACATAAACGAGCAGTACAGCTTTCGCGAGTATCACGGCATGAGGGTAATAACATGCGCTCTCATGATGATAGCCTGCTTTGCCTACTGCGCGTTCGGCAGACAGTTCAGAGACTATCCGGGAGACAAATCGCTAGTCGTGTTCCTGGTCTGCATGCTCAAGCTGTTCCAGGCCTATACTGACGTCTATCACGGCCACATGCAGCAGAGAGGAAGGCTCGATGTAGCGACCAAATGCTCGAGCATCCGATACGCGGCAGAAATCATTTCGTATTGCGGCACTCTGCTCATTGTCCCGGACCTCGTGCTTGCGACATGGATATGCGTCGGCGTCAGCTTCGTGATAATGCTGCTTACGACCATAAATGCGGGCAGATACTACAGCGACTCGCTCGCGCCGGTGTTCAGCGCCGAAAAGATCAAGTCGCTCGCGATCGACGGCTTCCCGCTTTTCGTAAGCATGTTCCTCAACATATATGCAGGCAACGCGCCTAAATACGCGATTGACGCATACCTGAACGACGACATACAGGCAGTATTCAACATGATATTCATGCCGGCCTTTGTCATACAGATAATCGCGCATTTTATATTCAACCCCATCCTCACGACATATGCCGTGCTGTGGCTCGCCGAGGAAAAGGACAAATTCGCAAGGCTTATCAGGCTCGTCAAAAAGCAGTGCCTACTTGTTCTCGGACTGCTCGCCGCAGCTATAGCAGTCGCGCTGACCATCGGCCTGCCTGTACTCTCGCTGTGGTTCGGAACGGATCTCAGCGGATATAAGACGGAGCTCTGCATCATCATGTTCGGAGGCGCGATGCTGGCATACTCGGTATATTTCAGCACGATAATAGCCATAATAAGAGTGCAGAGATCTCTCATCATCTGCTACGGGCTGGTGTCGCTGCTGTCGCTCGCCATCTCGCGAAGCTTCGTAGTCGGACACGGTATGATAGGAGCATCAGTGCTCTATGCCGTGCTGATGACGATACTGGCACTGGCGCTGTTCATCGTGGTGCTGAGGAATTTCAGAGCTCGTGCATCCTTAATAAACAGCAAGCATTGTTGACGCGCTTCTTCAGACTGCTTAAAATGTTATCTGTAACAATTGTTTTTGGAGGGAAAATGAAATGCAGATAGCAGAACGGGGGAAAAAACTTATAGGATCGGTGATCGCGGTCGCGTTTTTCATGCTGCTGCTCACCGTTTTTTGTATACCTGCAAACGCGTTATCTACTGGCAGCGCGAGCGCGAGGATCAGCGCCAGGAATGGAGCGGTGCTGAGAAGCAAGGCCTCGGCGAAGGGCAGCAAGGTAGCAGTACTCAATTACAAGGCCTCTGTCAGCATCGATAAAGAGGTGTTTACAAAAAAAGACAGCGTCAAAAAGACGACAAGATGGTACCATGTCAGCGCCTCCGGCAAAAAAGGCTATGTCAGGGCTGACCTGATCGGATCGATATCGTACGCGGGAACAAGCGTAAAGACGACAGCCAGGCTCAATTACCGCAAGGGCGCCGGGATGTCAATGAAAAAGGCCGGAACCTTCAGCAAGGGTACCAAGCTGCTGGCTGTGCTTCCGGCAAAGGCAAAGGGCGAAAAGACCACATGGTACAGGGTCAAAAAAGGAAGCAAGTATTCATATGTCAGCGGCAAGTATATCAAGGAGATCGTGCAGCAGTCATCCTCCTCGTCCGCTGAGGACGACGATGAGGACGATGACGATGAGCCGCTCGATATAAGCGTCGAGGATGTGGTCTCACCTGAGGTCATATACACCAAGGTGCCGTTCGCGCTCAGAGGAACGATCACCTCGAACCACATAATACAGACAGTAACGGCCGGAGTCGTCAATTCATCCGGAGACTGGGTCATCAAGACCAGCAGGGATATAGATGATTATACATTTAAGATAGAGACAACAGTCGACCCTGATATCAAATTCGGAACGCTTGCTGTCGGAGAATACACCTACAAGGTCAAGATCAAGATCGACAACAAGTGGCGCACCAAGATCAAGGCCCCGTTCAAGGTCAAAAAAGCTACCGCGCCAAAAAAGATAGTCAAAAAAGCTCTTGAGCTGGCATGGCCGCAGGGTACGTCCTCATCGAAATACAAATTCAAGGGAGGGTCGGCTACAGCCGCTTTCAAAAAGGCTCTGGACACGTATTATCCGACCCACAAATCCTGGTCAAAGGGACCGAGGACAGGGGCGAGCTGCGATGTATTCGTCGGAACGACCATAAGGGCCTGCGGATACGATCCTGACTATCCGCGAGGTTTCGACGACCAGTGGGATTACCTCAAGACCTCCGACAAATGGAAGAGGATAAACTATACAGGAGATATGTCACAGCTGCAGTCAGGAGACATTATACTGTATATAAGAAACTCGGGCGGACGCCACACCTGCATATACTACAAGGATTCAAGCGGCAGGAACTGCCTTATCGAGGCACAGATCCGCAAATATTACGGCTATGTCAAATACTCGGATGATGGCAAGCTGGCAAACAAGGCAACAAAATTCAGCGACAAAAAATACCTGTATGTATACAGGGCGACCAGCTGACAGCACCAAAATGGTAAATAAAACGGAGCCTTAATCAATTAAAAAAGAACAAAACCGCTTAAAAACGCGGTTTTGTTTGCATTTTCGCAGAGATTACTGATACAATAAAACCAACTATGGTATTTCCTTAATTCATAAGGAAAGGAAGGATAATAATTATGAACAGAAAAGCAAGAATAATCTCGATGCTGCTCGCGATCCAGATGATCTTTATGACGGCTGCAACAGGCGTCCTGGCTCTAGACGACACGACTTCGGTCAGCCAGGATCCTGCTTCGACCGTGACCGAGAGCATCGAGGAGACAGCAGTTCCGGAATCAGAGGAACAGAGCGAAGCATCAGGCTCAGACGGAGCGCAGACAGAAGGACAGATCTCCACTGAGCAGAGTGACGGTCTGACAAACGATCAGCAGACCGGAGAGAACGTTGAAGATCAGAGCGAAGATGTACTCGGCTCCGCAGGGATCGAGGAGGCTGACGATGTTAAGGTCAAGGTATCCGTTAACGGCCCTGCCGCAACAATTACTCTGAGCGGCGACGAAGCTGACCTCAAAAAGGTTGAGAAGATCATCGTCGTCAGAAACGGTGAAACGGAAAAGACAGTAGCTGCAGACGAGGACGGCAAGACAAAGATCACCGGCCTGTCCGTAGGCAGCAAATACGTATTCAAGGCAGCCACCGAAAAGGACAAGGTCCTCGGCAAATCCGATGAGGTGGAGATCAAATACGCTATCGCTCATCCGACCGGCGTCGTTGCAGCTCCCGGACACAAATCGGTAACAGTCTACTGGAAGGCGGTCGAGGGCGCTACGGGCTATGAGATCTACAGAAGCAACGAAAAAGGCAAGAACTACAAGCTGCTCAAAAAGGTCGGAGCAGGCAAGACCTCGTACAGGGACAAGACAGTTGTTGAGGGCCCATCGGGTAATACCGGCAAGGTATACGAGTACAAATACTATGTAGTTACTGTCAGCGGAGATCAGAAATCCGACAAGTCCGAGATCGAAAAGGCGGGCAAGGTGCGCTCGGCTCTCTATGAGATCACCTTCAAGAGCTCGGCCAAGCTGACCAGCCACGACAAGTATAAAAAGTCCATCACCTTCAAGGCAGGACAGACTGTTTACGCTGACGGCTTCGCTCAGGGTAAATATCAGTTCTCCTACAAGAAGGGAAGCAAGACCTACAGATTCTACTCGATGTGGATGAGGATAAAGAATCCTAAGGGACACATCAAAAAGAACGCTTATCAGAACGGACATACCGCTACTGACTATGTAAACCAGGGCGGATATAACAGCAAGACCAAGTGGCTGATCTGGGTAAACATCTACTCCCAGAGAGTCTATGTATTCAAGGGCAAGAAGGGCAACTGGAAGCTTGTCAAGGACTGGCAGTGCGGCAGCGGAACACCGAAAACACCTACATCGAGCGGCATGAACAAGAAGCTGCACAGAAAGGCAAAGCACTACAGCAAGCATAAATGGTGGAATATGTTCTCCGGCACTATGGCTATCCACGGCTCCAACGGCGCCAAGGAAGAGGCAAAGCTGGGTAAGCTGATATCGAACGGATGCGTAAGAGTCACAAATGATCAGGCTCAGTGGGTATTCAACAATGTCAGCATCGGTACAAGAGTACTTATCTACTGATAAACGCTCGGGTGAAACAGCAAGATACTGCGGGGCGCGGCAGCAAGCCGTGCCCTGCATGCGTTAAATAAAGCGCGCTGCGCAAGTGTAAGGACAGGAGGTGACTTGTCATGAAAAACAAAAAATATATGATATTCATCATTGCTCTCATCGCTATGCTCGCTGCCGCCTCGATGGCGTTCGTCAGCTGCAGCAAGGACAAGGCGGATAATACTGCCGATACAGAGACAGCAGCCGAGGAGGAAGAAGAAAATGTCGTAGACACCAACGAATCCTTTGAGAACGGCATAGTCTTTGATGAAGAGGAAGAGGGCGCGGACATAGTCAAGGTCGAGGCTCCTGACGAGGATTTCTTCGGATCATGGGAAGCGACGTCGGATATGGCCAATTACCTCTACGGCAATTTTGACATCACCATCAACGATGACGGAACCTGGAAGGGAAACATCACCGAGACCGATTTTACAGGCAAGTGGACAAAGGAAGGAAAAGACCTTCATGTAGTCAGTGATGACGGAGATATAGATCTTACATTCGCGTTCACCGAAAGCGGATCTTTGGTCATGCAGAGAGACGTATCTGATGAGGGCGGCGATGAAGATTTCGTCAACACCGTACTGACCAAAAAAGAGTAATCCAGGAGCGCCATACGGCGCTTTGATAAAAAGAATATGGAGCAGACCGGAACACGGAAAACACTAAATAATTGCATCAGGGCAGCCTCGGCCGCAGCCATGGCTGCCATGCTGCTGGTAAGCGTCTTTATCTACAAAGCGCCTGTACCGGCAGTATGTGTTTTTATTGCGTATATATTGTTTTACGTGCAGCTGCCGGGCCTGCTCATCCTCAAGCTCTGCCGCGTCAGACCTGAGCATGCTTCAGCAACGCTCGTTATCGGGCTGCTCAGCGGCTGGGCACTTACAATGCTGCTGTATTTTATAACGGATGCCATCCATACAGATATACTGCTGTATGTGATGGGTCCGTTTTTGTCTGCTGTTTATATCTATGAATCATGGAGGACCAGCAGGAACAGGATGATGAGCGATGACGGCTTCGTGCTGCAGAGGGTGGATCTGCGGCAGATATCGCCGGCATTCTGCGTGTTTGCCGCGATGTCCCTGCTCTTTATACTGCTCAAGACACAGTATGTCTACCTCGCGCCCGAATACTGCGACAACATCTATATGAACGCTGACAAGGCGTATCATATGGGGCTGATCAACTCGCTCGCGTATGACTATCCGCTGCAGAGCCCGTGGATACAGGGACGCTTCATCAGCTATCATATTTTTACGGAAATACTGTACGCGGTGCCTGTCAGGCTGTTCGGTATTTCGTCGGACGTTGTGCTGTCATCCTGCGGACCGCTGATGACGGCATACACGCTGTGTCTTACTTTTTACGCGTTCTTTCGCAGCATGACGAGACGCGGCGACAGGGCCGGCATATACTGCCTGCTGATGCTGCTCTCGAACCTCTTCATAGTCAGGAACCCGAACAGCTCCATCGCGTTTCTCTTCGCGTACAAAAACGAGAATACAGCGGGCTACGGCATTGCCGGACTCCTGATATGCGTGATGATGTTCAGGGAATGGTATGAGAGCAAAGAGGCTGACAAGATCTCGCAGCTGCTTTCGGGAGTGCTGCTGACCGCGCTGATCATGTGCGAGACAGGCATCAAGGGACCGATGGGAGTTGTGCTGATCGCCGGCATCTGGGGAACCTGGCTGCTCGGGCTCATACTGCGCAGGCTGAGGCTCAGGGACGCCGTTCCTTTCCTGATATTCACGCTGGGTTTCCTCGTAGTATACAAGACCGTGCTCGGCAGCAAGGGACAGAGCAACAGCAGCGGCGACTCCATGTTCGCGCTGGCTACGATCTCTGACATCGCATTCTGGAAGAAGCCCCTCGTGGAAGCTCTCAAATCGGCGGGCGTGCCGTATATAGTGAATATAGGGCTGATACTGCTTGTATTCATGATGTTCATGCTGACAGCCTACTTCCTGCCTTTTGTCATAGGCTACCTCAGGGAGCTGTGGCTGGTGCTGAGCGGAAAAAAAGCGTTTGACTTTACGCTCATAGTCATATATGCCGCATCACTGGTGGGGCTTGCCGCTATGCTCATACTCAACTACAGCGGTCACAGCCAGATCTATTTCGGCCTGGTGACCGTATTCTTCGCGCCTCTGATATCCTACAGGCTGTTTGAGGATCTCGAGGACAGCAGGGCAGCGGGAGAGAACAGGGGAAGACTGCTCGCGCTGCTCAATGTCGCATTTTGCGCAGTGCTTGCCGCTTCGATAGTATCGCTTGCCGGAAGCTACGCCGCCAATCTGCACGAGGCGAGAGTGCACGCGGATCCGGATAAGACATATAACAAATACAAGAGCATTACTAACGAAGAGTACGAGGCTATGAAATGGCTTCGCGACAACACCGCGGAGGACTCGCTGCTCGCGACCGACAGGTACTACAGCGTGCCGCTCGACAAATACAGCTATCAGAACAGGTGGGACAACAGATTCTTCCTCTACGCCGTTTACTCTCAGAGGTTCTGCTATATCGCGGGATCGGGCTACAATCTGGGACCGAATGACTGGACGATCAGGCGGGACATGATCAAGACCAACAGCAGACTCTATGACCCGGATAATGAGGAACGCGGTGAGCTGGCTGAAGAGCTCGGCGTAGACTATGTAGTGGTCTCAAAGAGGTTCACGGATGTGCCGAGTCTCGAGGGCGATGACTATAAGCTATGCTACACCAACGAGGAGGTGGATATATACGAGGTAGAGAGCGATAAATAGAGACTTATAATTAAAGATTTAAGATTAAAGACAAAGCAGTAAAGAACAGAGGCGATGATCCATGAAGAAAAAATCCGCTTATATCAGCATGATCGCATCGGTCATGCTGTTTGTTATGATGATCACGGGCGCCGGAGACGCAGCCTTCGGCGCGAGCAGATCCGGTATAGACCTCATCGGACACAGAGGCTATTCGGGTAAATACCCGGAAAACACCATGGCAGCTTTCAGGGGCGCATACAAAAACGGCTTTGAGGGCATAGAGGTGGATATATGGGAATCAGACAACGGTGATCTGATGATATTCCACGATGAGAACACCAAAGACCTCACCGGGAGATCTGCAAAGATATGGAAGGTGAACAGTCGCAACCGCAAAAAGTTCAAGGTCAGGCAAAAAGGCAGGAAGGAGCTGATCCCGACACTGCAGGAGGTGCTGAGATACTCACAAAAGACCGGACTCACGGTGCTGCTCCATGTCAAGAACTGTCCTAAGCATCATATGAGCAAAAAGGGCGCGGCAAGGGTCGCCGGGCTCATAAAGAAATACAAGGTAGAGGACAGGGTCGTCGTATTCGCTTCATCAGCAAAGGTCATGAAAAAATTCCGCGGCAAGGGTGTCCGCCTGGGCAGGCTGTGCACATCGGCTAAGAGAAAGGATGTGAACAAAACAGTCGCATGGCTCGTAAAGAACCACGGAGATACCCTCATACTCCATAAGGTCAGCAAGATAAAGAAAAAGGGACTGCGAAGGGACATAGTTAAATACTGCCACAAGAGAAACATACAGATAGGAACATACTGGACATACAATAAAAAAGAGCTGAAATATCTGAGATCCATAGGAGCTGATTTCGCAATGTCCAATTACAGACTGAAAAAATGACGGAAAAGAAAATCAACAGATATAAAAATGCTGCCCGCAGCAAAGCTCTGCCTGCGCGTCTTACGGCGGCACTGCTGCTCGCTGCTCTCGTTTCAGGCAGCGCAGCCGCATTGCCTGCATATGCAGCTGATACAGCCGGATATACTACAGGCTATTTTGCGGGATCCGCAGAGACTGCTTCCGATGAGAGCATGGATGCCGATGCATCCGCATACGAGACAGACGCGGAGAGCGGGGATACAGAGCAGACTGAAGCGGAGCAGGAAGGAGCCGGATCGTCAGGCTCAGTACAGTCAGATGCTGAACAGTCGGATGATCTGCAGGCAGGCGAAAGCACAGATGTGAATGAAAGCGGGAGCGTCGATATCATTCAGGATTCGATCGTTATCGCAAGGAAGGACTCAGCCGCTCTGGAGCTGTACTCATATCCCTCAGACGGGCTGATCTGGACGAGCAGCAAGCCGTCCGTGGCGGAGGTGTCGCAGGACGGGACTGTTACGGGACGCAGTGTCGGTACTGCGGTCATAAGATGCGAGAGCGCGGCTGACGGTGAGCAGTACGACAGCTGCAGCGTCACGGTAAAACTCGGAAACAGCGAAGCTGTATTTCTCGCGCACAAGGGCTACAGCGGCATCGCCCCGGAAAACACTCTGCCGGCGATACGCGAAGCGGTCAGGGCCGGCTTTGACGGTGTAGAGCTCGATGTATATGAGCTCAAAAAGGAAAAGCGCAGGAAATACAAGCCGTTCATCCTTATATCGCATGACAATACTCTCAAAAGGCTGACCGGCAAAAAGGGCAAGATAGACAGGCTGACTCACAAAAACTACAAAAAATACAAGATCAGGTACCATGTCAACGGAATAAAGAAATACGGAGTCCAGACCTTCCCGACTATAGAGCAGGCGATGAAGACGGCCTGGCGCGAGGCCGATAAGGCAGGCAAAAAGAATTTTATAATAGAGCTTGATATAAAGCAAAAGACCATCTCAAAGTCCGCGGTAAAGAAGATCATCAGACTTGCCGGAAAGCACCGTGTCAGGATCAACTCGTCTCACTATCAGGTCATCAGAAAATTCAAAAAATACAGAAAATACAAAACGACCGAGCTGTGGATGTTCAAGGATAAGAAGACGGTCGCCCAGAGGAAGGCATTCATCAATCAGGCGAAAAAGCTGAAGGTCAAAGGGGTATCGATGCCGCCGGAATGCTGGAACTCATCTCTGATAAAATACGCGAAGAAGAAGCATCTTAAGCTGGCGACCAGGACGAACAGTCCGGCACAGGCTCAGAAGCTGATAGACAAGGGCTTCGAGAGAGTCTGCACAGGCAAAAAGATATTTACGGATTAGAATAAATAAGGGTATGGAACACACGGAGAGGGGAAGATATCGCAGTGTGTAAGAAGCTTATTATTCAGGAGAAGAAATGTTATTGCTAAGGCTTAAGTCGGAATTTATCATCAGGGTCATCGCGGTGCTGATGGCAGCAGCGCTCATCATAACAGGAATCGTGCCATGCGGCGTATATGCGGCAGCAGATGATCCGGCCGCGGAGAATACATCGGCCGGAGGGGAACAGGAACAGAATCAGGAACAGGATAAGGAAACAAGCGATACAGGGACCGGCAGCGATGCTGATGCAGCCGACACTGACGCAGTATCTGTAAAGGCAGATATACTGCAAAAGAGCATCAGGCTGGCGTGGAAGAGCAGTAAAGCTCTGACTCTCACAGAGGATTCAACAGAGGAGCTTGTCTGGACATCAAGCAAGCCATCCGTAGCAAGGGTATCGCAGGACGGCACAGTCACAGGGGTTAGGCCGGGCAAAGCCGTCATCAGATGCAGCTGCCTGTCCGACAGTACAGTCTGTGACAGCTGCAAGGTCAGAGTAAAGGTGAAGCCGGTCTACCTTGCGCATAAGGGATACAGTGCAAAGGCGCCGGAAAACACCATACCGGCCATCAAAAAAGCGGTAAAGGCAGGCTTTACCGGTGTAGAGATAGATATATTCGAGTCAAAAAAGGAAAAGAGCAAAAAATACAAACCATTCATACTTGTCTGCCATGACTCCAATCTCAAAAGACTCACAGGAAAGAAAAAGAAGATAACAAAGCTGACCCATCGGAGCTACAAAAAATACAGGATCAAAAAGCACGTGCACGGCAGAAAGAGATACGGCGCTCAGAGGATACCTACCCTAGAGCAGGCGATGAGAGCCGTGTGGAAAACGGCAGCGAAAAAGGGCAAAAAAGACTATATCCTCGAGCTTGATATCAAGCAGAAGAACATCTCCAAAAGAGCTGTAAAAAAGATAATCAGGCTGGCAGGGGAGCATAAGGTAAGGATCAATTCTCCGTACATAAAGGCGCTCAAAAGATTCAAGAGATACAGAAAATCCGGGAACACCGAGCTGTGGGTATATAAAAACAGCAGGAGCAAAAAGAAGACGCGCAGATTCGTAAAGCGTGCTGTCAGGCTCGGAGTTGACGGCATATCGATGCCCCCTAATCGATGGAGCAGAGGACTGATAAGAGACTGCAAAAAGCACAATGTAAAGCTGGCGACCAAACCAGAGAGCCGAAAGACAGCCAGAAGGATGATAAAAAAGAGGCTTTGAGAGAGTCTGCACGGGCCGCAGACTGTTCAAATAACGCACAGAAAGCAATAAATGAATCGCCGCAGCCGCGGCGTTTTTCTTGTGTTGAGACCGTTTTTGCTATAGAATACACCATGAATAGGTATGTAAATCTGAGGATAGTTAAATATCGATAAAGACTGTTAAAGGATATAAGGATATAAAGACATGAAGATACTGGTAACAGGAGCGGCCGGCTTCATCGGCAGCAATTTTGTTTTTCATATGCTCGATGCTCACCCGGATTACGAGATAGTCGGTCTTGATGCCCTTACATACGCGGGCAATCTCGAGACACTCGAGCCGGCGATGGACAATGATCATTTCAGCTTCGTAAAAGCGGATATAACGGACAAGGAAGCCATAGACAGGCTGTTTGAAGAGGAAAAATTCGACGAGGTCGTGAATTTTGCGGCGGAGTCCCATGTGGACAGATCCATAGAGGATCCGGGACTCTTCCTCAGGACGAATATACTTGGAACACAGGTGCTTATGGATGCGTCCATCAGGCACGGAGTCGGCAGATTCCATCAGGTCGGAACCGATGAGGTATACGGCGACCTGCCTCTCGACAGGCCGGATCTCTTCTTCACCGAGGACATGCCGCTGACGGCATCCAGCCCTTATTCCGCATCCAAGGCGTCGGCAGACCTGCTCGTCATGGCATATCACAGGACCTACGGGCTGCCTGTCACGATAAGCAGATGCTCCAACAACTACGGACCGTACCAGTTCCCGGAGAAGCTGATACCTCTGATGATAGCCAACGCGCTCGCGGACAAGCCTCTGCCGGTATACGGCGAGGGCCTGAACGTCAGGGACTGGCTCTACGTGGAGGATCACTGCAGGGCCATAGACCTCATACTCGAACAGGGCAGGGACGGTGAGATATACAACATCGGCGGACACAATGAAAAAGCCAATATCGAGGTCGTAAGGATAATACTCTCCGAGCTCGGCAAGCCGGAGAGTCTCATCACCTATGTGACCGACAGGAAGGGCCACGATCAGAGGTACGCTATAGATCCCGCAAAGATACACTCGGAGCTCGGATGGCTGCCGGAGACAAAATTCGAGGACGGGATCAAAGCGACCATAAAATGGTACCTCGATAACGAAGAATGGTGGAAAAACATAATCAGCGGAGAGTACATGCAGTATTACGAAAAAATGTACGGCAGCCGCATCTGACAGCAGGGGGTAAAATGATAAAGTTCAACCAGATACCATACACCGGTAAGGAAATGGAATATATTGAACAGGCCGTGAAGAGCAACAAGATCTGCGGAGACGGTCAGTTCACGAAGAAATGCAATGCGTGGATAGAGCAAAAGACGGGAACGCGCAAGGCGCTGCTGACGACGGCGTGCTCGACTGCCCTCGATATGGCGGCAATGCTGACAGAGGTCGGCCCGGGAGATGAGGTCATACTGCCTTCGTTCACCTTTGTTTCAACCGCAAACGCCTTCGTGCTGCGCGGGGCGACTCTCGTATTCGTGGATATACGCCCTGATACGCAGAACATCGACGAGAGGCTGATCGAGGACGCAATCACGGACCGCACAAAGGTCATCGCGCCGGTTCATTACGCGGGCGTAGGCTGCGAGATGGACACGATAATGGAGATCGCGAAGAGACACGGACTCAAAGTCGTAGAGGACGCGGCGCAGGGAGTCATGTCGACATACAAGGGCAGAGCCCTCGGCAGCATCGGAGACATGGGATGCTACAGCTTCCACGAGACTAAGAACTACAGCATGGGAGAGGGCGGAGCCCTGCTCATCAGAGACAGCGAGACTGCCGAGCACGCGGAGATAATAAGAGAACAGGGCACGGACCGCAGCAGGTTCCTCAGAGGACAGGTCGACAAATACACCTGGGTCGACATGGGCTCGTCGTATCTGCCGAGCGAGCTGAACGCGGCATATCTCTATGCCCAGCTCGAGGAGGCCGAAAAGATAAACAACGACAGACTGGCGAGCTGGAACCGCTATTACAACAAGCTTTCGGACCTCGCCGCAAAGGGCAGGATAGAGCTTCCGGTGATCCCGGAGGGCTGTGAGCACAACGCGCACATGTTCTATATCAAAGCTGCGGACATAGATGAGCGTGACGCCCTGATAGCGCATCTTAAGAAAAACGATATAATGGCGGTATTCCACTATGTGCCGCTTCACAGCTCGCCTGCCGGCAGACGCTTCGGACGTTTCTGCGGCGAGGACAGATATACTACGGATACATTCAGCAGACTGCTCAGACTGCCTATGTACTACGGGCTAAAGGCCGAAGAGGTCGACAGAGTCTGCGAAACTATAGAAGATTTTTACAGCAGATAATGAAAAAAAGAAGACATGCCACAATGAAAGAGGTGGGGATAGGCCTTGTCCTGCTCCTGATCATGTCAGTCATTGCGGGCTTCGTGATAGTCAGGGATTACAGAGAGCGCCCTGGCATCATCGAGAGCGAGTCACTCAAGGCCGATGAGAGGGGCACGGACTATATCACCATCTCATGGGAAAAAACAAGGAACACGGATAATTACATAATCAGCTACAAGCGATTCGGAAGCAAGTATAAAGACTGGAACACGATCGACGCGAAGGCGCCCGCATCCTCCGGCAGCTCCGGCAAAGGCAAGGCCGGAAAAAACAAGGATAAGAAAAAAGAGAGGGTGAGCCACAGAATAGAGGGCCTGGAGGAGGGTACGAGATATGTATTTACGATCAGGCCTGACAATGAAGAGAGAGAAGGCATAAGGACCGACGGCAAGGTGTTTGAGACCCGCTCTCATCAGACCATAGAGCTCGACAAGAAGAGCTATACCAAGCTGACAACAAGCAAAGACTTCAGACTCGGCGCTTCGGCGCAGACTCACCTAAGCTACAGCTCTGATGATGAAGAGGTGGCAAGTGTAAGCAAGGGCGGCAAGGTCAGTATACAGGGAGCCGGCACAGCGGATATCACCATAACAGCTTCCGAATCTCAGGATTATACCTCAGCCAGAGCCGAGGTCAGGATAAATGTGATAAAGAGCGAGCCGGTCAAGGCAGCGGGAGCCGGAGCGTATACGATCCACACTCTGGACGGCAGCAACTGCAGCGTAGTCAAAACGGTAGTAGGCGTCGGAGGCATACATGTTCCTCAGTCGTTTGCATATACAGGCGACAAATACGTTATCGCTTATGACGGATCCGGAGCCCAGCGTATAGTAACATATGACGTTGAGGGTGACGGCAGAGATGTCGCGAAGCCGGGAGTCAGCCTCGGTCATCCTAACGGATTCACCTACTGCAACCTCACTAAGGAATACATGAGCGTGCAGGGCTGGTCCGGCCGTACAGCCGTTTATTCGACAAAAAAGGAAAAATGGGGAACGATGACCCTGCCTTACGGCTGCTCGGGCATAGGCTATGACCGTGACAAAAAGCTGCTGTACACCAGCTCGCGCACGGCCATGATAGCCTATAAGCACAAAAAATCCGGAGAATGGAGCGTCAAATACAAGCTGGGAGTCGTCAAGCACCACGGCAAGGTATACACACAGGACTGCGGAGGCTACGGCGGCATCATGCTGCACTGTCTGTCCGGCAGCTCCAAGCACGGAACGAACTATATAGACATGTATGATATGATACACGGCAAATACCTGGGATCGTTCAAATGCGAGCTGAGCGAGGTGGAGAGCGTCATTGTCGACGATGAGGGCTATATGCAGATACTCGCCAACAATACCAGCGGTCATGATCTGATCTGGAAGACAGGCATCAACATCGCGGACATAGCCGCCGGGTTATAGCAGAGCATAATTGCTGCGGTCCACAGTGCCTATATACACAACTATGAAGGATAAGAAAATCACTCCGCTTATCGCGGTGCTGCGAAGCAGTGTCCGCGGGGAAGGAAACAGAATATACTATAAGGCAACGTGCCTCTTAAAGCTTCAGGGAAGCAGAAGCGTGATGGATACGGATAAGATCCGCATCGATGTTCCGGTGCGCGAAAACATAGCGCAGATCAGCTTCAGGGAGAGATACGGCAAAAAGATGCCGAAGGGCTTCAGGCTCAATGAGTTCGAGCTCTGCATAGACAGATCCGTTGCAGAGGAGCTGGATATCCAGAACAAGCTCGTAGTCAATTATGACGGCTCATACAACGGCCGCATACTCTACTCTCTTTATGATCTAAAGAAGGGCCGGAACAGGAACTCAGAGGTATTCATAAAAGACGGAGTAGCCGTGTATTTCCGCCAGAGCAGATACAATTCTCTGACCCTGACCGTAAGGGACGCGAATCAGTACGACCTGCCAGAGGGACAAGCGAGGATACGCCGGGCATACCGCAAGGCCATGGCTTCAAAAAAGAAGAGGCTGGGCACGGGCAGAGCAGGATTGGAGCGCTCGCATGATCCGATCCTCATGTACGAAAAGAACTGCTCCCGATACGAAGAGAGCGCGTCCGTGCTGTACGAAAAGCTCATAGATCAGGGCTATGACAATGTGTGGTACGTGGTCAACGAGGACAATCCGGCCATACAGGAGCTGCCCGAAAAATACCGCAAAAATCTCGTCTGGAAGGACAGCGACAGGCATCTCGAGCTGCTCTTCGAAAGCGATACATATATCGCGACCGAATCGACCGAGCACGCGCTTCAGTTGCGTGTCGCAAGCAAGCTCGTGATGGACAAGATCAGGAGCCGCGACCTTAGATATGTATTTCTCCAGCACGGCGTGATGTATATGGTCTCGCTCAACTCAGACATGCGAACGGGCTTTCGCAATAACGACCACGATCTGCAGCGCACAGTCGTATCGTCCGAGCTCGAGGCAAGGCATTTTATCGACCTGGCCGGCATGAAGAGAGAGGACCTCTATGTTACGGGGCTCGCCAAGTTCGACAGGAGCTTTCGCAATGAAGGCGCTGACAGGATAATCATCATGCTCACATGGCGCAGATGGGAGACGAATCAGGCGCGCGCCGACGTGAGCGAGACTGCTTATTATAAGATGACGGAGCGCATATACAACGCTGTTCCGGACGAGCTTAAGGATAAGGTGATCATACTGCCGCATCCGCTGATGGCTGACAGATTTGCCGGCGGTGAAAATGGCACCGAAGACAGCGGCATGGCGGCTCACATCGTCACCGGGCAGAGCTATGACAGGATACTGAGGGACTGCGATCTGCTTATAACGGATTATTCCTCAATTGCCTATGACGCCTTCTACAGAGGGGCCAATGTGGTGTTCTGCTGGGAGGAAAAGGACGAATGCATGCAGCACTACGGCGAGGGGACTTATCTCATGCTGAACCGTGACAACGTGTTCGGAGATGTCTGCATGAATGAAGAGGAGCTCAGAGAGTCTGTGGCAGCAAACTACGGCCGTGAGCAGTCAGAAGAGAATAAAGCAAGGTACGGCAGGATCGTTGAGTTCCGTGACGGCCGCAATTCGGAGCGTATCATAGAGCTGCTCAAAAAAGACGGTCTGCTTGACTGAATAAGGAAACATAAAAGATAAACAGGAGGATAGGAAATGATTTACGGAGTCGTACTCGCAGGCGGCGTAGGCCGCAGGATGGGCAACGCCGAGAAGCCTAAGCAGTTCATGACTATAGGCGGCAAGCCGATCATAGTCCACACTGTCGAGAGGTTCGCTGTATGCAGCGAGCTCGAAAAGGTGATAGTGCTGACGCCGGAGAAATGGATAGATCATACGCGCAACATACTCGCGAAGCACATTCCGGACATGTCGCGCGTAGTCGTTATCGAGGGCGGCGATACGAGAAACGAGACTCTGATGAATTCGATCAGATACATCGAGTCAGAGGGCAATCTTGATGACGATACCATCATAATCACACACGACGCGGTGAGACCTTTTGTAACATACAGGATAATCAGCGAGAACATCAAAGGCGCTCAGGAATACGGCGCGTGCGATACAGTGTTCCCGGCAACGGATACGATAGTCAGATCCGATGACGGTGTTGTGGTATCCGAGATCCCTGACAGATCCAAGCTTTATCAGGGACAGACCCCGCAGAGCTTCAAGGCAAAGAAGCTGAGAGAGATATACGAAGGCCTCAGCGAGGATGAAAAGGCCATACTCACGGACGCGGCCAAGATACTCGTACTCAAGGGTGAAAAGGTGCATCTCGTAATGGGCGAGAGCTTCAATATCAAGATCACATATCCGTACGACATCAAGGTTGCCGAAACCATACTCAAAGGAGACGAATAAATGCTGAACGCAGTTTACAGACTGGTCGAGCCGAGGCGTTTCGAGGTCGAGTTCAACGATGTGGAGCTGGACGATGAGCATATAATAGTGAGGCCGACGCACCTTTCGATCTGCAACGCGGATCAGAGATATTATCAGGGCACGAGGCCGGCGGAGGTGCTGGCAAAAAAGCTGCCGATGGCGCTCATACACGAGGGCATAGGCAGGGTAGTATATGACAGCTGCGGAGAATTCAAACCCGGCCAGATGGTAGTGATGATACCTAACACGCCCTTTGAGCATGATGATATCGTCGCGGAGAACTATCTGAGATCGAGCAGATTCAGGGCAAGCGGCTTCGACGGCTTCATGCAGGACAATGTTGCGATGAGAAGGGACAGGGTCATCGCCCTGCCCGAGGGAGCAAAGCCCGAGGTGGCTGCGTTCATCGAGTTCACATCGGTGTCGTATCATGCCGTGACGAGGTTCATGAGATTCGCCCACAGCCGCAGGAGGACGATAGGAATATGGGGCGACGGCAACCTCGCGTTTACGGTCGCCATAATACTGAGGCTGAGGATACCTGACGCAAAGCTGTACATATTCGGCAAGCATGTCGACAAGCTCGACAATTTTTCGTTTGCCGAGGAAACCTTCCACATAAATCAGGTGCCGGACGAGCTGGTCGTCGACCATGCCTTCGAATGCGTGGGAAGCTCAGGCGCGCCGAGAGCCATCAACCAGATAATAGACCACATAGCGCCGGAGGGAACTATTTCGATACTCGGCGTAACGGAGGAGCTCGCGCCGCTCAACACCAGGATGATACTCGAAAAGGGACTGCACGTATTCGACAGCAGCCGGAGCGGCAGAGAGGATTTTGAAGCCACGGTCCGCATGTACGAGGAGCATCCGGAGGTCATAAGATACCTCGACTGCCTGATAGACAATGTGATAGATGTCAGGGAAATGAGCGATTTCGTGACTGCCTTTGACTCGGATATGCACAAGGCCGGAGGCAAGACCATAATGCTGTGGAACAAGTGATCGGTGGGTCATATCGTTATCGTTCGAAAGCAATTTCGAAAGCAATAAAGCAATATAGAGTAATAACAGTATGAGTGATAATAATACAAATAAAAACAACGCAGCGGGATCAGCGCAGACGAACACGGAACAGGAGCATCTGACCCTCGGAGTGAGGCTGAGGCGCTGGAAGAGCAGGACTGAAAAAAAACTTTTCAGGTATCTCACTATCAAGGTGATCTACCCGTTTTACTATGCGAGATACCGCAAAAGGCCCGTACAGGAAAACAAGGTTCTCTTTGTGGAGCCTACGCAGCTCAAGCCGACAAACAGCATGAAGGGCATGCTGCGGGCGGTAAAAGGGAAGGGACATTACGAAGTAAAGCAGATGTCTCTCGGACACAACAAGATACGCAAGAGGTATCAGCTCAAAAGAGAGATAGAATTTATAAAGGAATACGCGACCTCGGCCTATGTGTTCACAACAGAGGCTTTGGCGACAGTCGGCGGCTTTGAGAAGAGGCCCGAGACCCGCGTGGTGCAGCTGTGGCACGGCTGCGGAGCGTTCAAGAGATTCGGGCTCAGCACGGCTGAATACCGTTTCGGAAGCAACCTCGAGACCAAGCTCAAATATCCCGATTACAGGAACGAGGATATTATCACCGTCAGCTCGCCGGATGTGATCTGGGCCTATGAAGAGGCCATGGATTACAAGGACAGGGGCGTGGTGCAGGCTACAGGCATAAGCAGGACCGACATATTCTTTGATGAAGAATATGTCAGCGAGGCAAGGCAGAGAGTGTTCGACGCGGTCAAAGATCTTAACGGCCGCAAGGTCATACTCTACGCGCCTACGTTCAGGGGCAGGGTCAAGACGGCCTATGCGCCTGACAAGCTGGACATAGAGCAGATGAAGCAAAAGCTCGGCGATGAATATGTCATGCTGATCAAGCAGCACCCGCATGTCAAGGAGAGGCCTGCCGTACCTGAGAGCTGTTCGGATTTCGCGTGGGATGTGACGGACAAGCTGACCATAGACGACCTGATCTGCGCGGCGGATATCTGCATATCGGATTACTCGTCGCTCGTATTCGAGTACTCGCTGTTCAGCCGCCCGATGATATTCTTCGCCTATGATCTGGACGACTACAACGACTGGAGAGGCTTTTACTACAATTACGATGAGCTGACGCCGGGACCGGTAGTCGATACGACAGAGGAGATCATAGACTATATAGCTCATATAGACGAGAGATTCGACAGGGCTGAGGTGGATCGCTTCAGGGAGCGCTTCATGAGATCCTGCGACGGTCACGCAACGGAGCGCATACTGGCTCTCGCGGGCCTGCGCTGAGCTCGGCTGCGGAGGATCGATCGTCATTATTATCAGAATGCCCGATAAAACAGATATGAATAAACTGCTGAAACGAATACTGAATTATCCCGAGCGCCGCAAGGTACGCGCTCTGCTCGCTGATCCGCCCGCGGTCAGGAAGAACACCGTCGTGTTCACCTCGACCGAGGATTACTCGGACAACCCGAGGGCTCTCTACGAGTACATGATCGAAAACGGCTATAACGAAAAATACGAGATCACCTGGCTGTTCGAGTTCGGCAAAAACTACAGAGAGCTGGACACGCCTAATGTCAGATCGCTCAGGATGTACAACGGCAGAGGGCAGCGGACGGCTGCCTCCTACGAGGCGATACTGAGCGCCGAGTATGTATTCTTTTCACACACTGTCAACTGGGCCAGGGTGTTCAGACCGGAGCAGCACTTTATAGAGCTGTGGCACGGCTGCGGCTACAAGGGACGCCAGCCGGGAGAGCAGCGCGTCATCAGATTCGATTTCTGCGTGACGACAGGGCCAAAATACGCAAAGGAGCTTACTACGCATTACCTGTGCACGCCGGACAAGCTCAAGGCGCTCGGCTATCCGCGGAACGACTGGTTCAGGACAAGCAGGACGGACGCCGCAGCCTTCGCCGACAGGATACGCAGAGAGAAGCACGCCGATACGCTGATAATCTGGATGCCGACATTCCGCAAGAGCAGAGTCGAACGCATTTCCACGGAGACTATTATCGGCGATACGGGACTGCCTCTCGCAGGCACGACGGCTGAGCTTAGAGAGCTCGACGACTACTGCAGGGAGCACGGCATAGTGATACTCATAAAGACGCATGTGCTGCAGGCCGAGGTGGATATACCGTACGATGAGCTGACGAACATAGTGCTTGCTGACAATGAGGTGCTCAAGGCGGAGAATGTCAATCTCTACGAGCTGATGGCACACACAGACGGGCTTTTAAGCGACTACTCGTCCGTCGCGGTCGACTATCTGCTGCTGGACAGGCCGATGGGCTTCATACTGACGGACTTTGACGAGTATGAAAAGGCGCGGAGCTGGTGCTATGACAACGTAAAGGACTACATGCCGGGACAGCACATATATACCGCGGACGATCTGAAGAAATTTCTCAGCGATACCGCGGAGGGCAGAGACGGCTTCGCCGAGGCGAGAGCGAGGGTGCTGCCGGAGCTGCAGACAGAGCTCAGAACGGCGGATGACAGCTACAGCAGACATGTGCTGGACTATTTCGGAATAACACGATAGAGGTAAATCAACATGATGCAGATACAGGAAATGCTGCTTGACATGCTC
This sequence comes from Mogibacterium sp., assembly GCA_017433945.1. Classification (GTDB taxonomy): domain Bacteria; phylum Bacillota; class Clostridia; order Peptostreptococcales; family Anaerovoracaceae; genus Crickella. Next base: position 39,421 of record JAFRGH010000138.1, read on the forward strand.
CTGGAGATCGACGAGATATGCCGTGAGAACGACATAAAGTATTTTATCGACGGAGGCACCTGCCTCGGAGCTGTCAGGCACGAGGGCTTTATCCCGTGGGACAACGACGCGGATATAGTCATGACTGAGGACAATTACAACAGATTCGTCGAAGTGGTGAACCGCGATA
>JAFRGH010000139.1 GCA_017433945.1 Mogibacterium sp.
ACGAAATAACGATATGACGAAACACGGACCCCTGTCCGGATCGAAGACTTCGATTCGGACAGGGGTCCGCGCATGCAGGTCCATGAACGGATGAGTCAAAAAAGAATCGTCCCAATTGACTCACGTGATTTATTTCAGTCGAGGGCGCTGCGTATCGTTGCTTCGATCTGTGCGGCCGCCTCCTTTTGCTGATGCTTGTCCATTTGTTCGATGTGCACGAGCGGATGGACGGTGATCTTTACGGTGGTCGGCTGATATGTGCCTTTCTCTTCGAGCAGATGGTAGCCGCCGTCGAGTGTTACAGGCAGTACAGGCACCTTGCCCTTCTCAGCGAATTTGAATGCGCCTGCTTTGAACTCACCCATTTCATGGCACTGCGAGCGAGTTCCCTCAGGAAATATAACAAGATTGAAGCCCATAGCCAGCAGTTCCGAGACTTCCTTTACAGATCTGACGGCCTCACGCGGGTTGCCGCGCACGAGGAACACCGAGCGGCTGTATTCTATAGCCTTAGCGAGAGGCTTGAGCTTGCGCCATTCCTCCTTCGCGACATATCCCATCTGGCAGTGATCTCTGAACAGATATATCATCGCCAGTATATCGGCATAGCTCTGGTGATTGGAATAGACCATGAACGGCCCGCTCTCAGGGATGTTTTCCTCACCTGTGACTTCAAAGGACAGACCTATCTTAGGCGCGGTCTTCTCTATAAAATCCTTTTGCGCAACGCGTATGCATTCCTTCTCCTCTTCGGTTCTGCCCTCTGCGCGAAGCTTGTCCAGCATCGGACTGCTTTTGAGAAAGCCGCGCGCTCCTGTATAAACTGCGAACAGCCTCGGCAAGGTCGTAAAAGGGTTCATCATTGTTGATAATTCCTCCGAATTCCTGATAAAATATGATACTATTATAGCTAATAAAACGTGCTTTTGCACGAGCGATTTAGTAATGCAAAAAAACTACTTACAAAGACAATTACAACGACAGTTACAACGACAGGAGGAAGATAACAATGAAGGCACTTCTCACAGGGGGAGCAGGATATATCGGCTCGCATACGGCGGTAGCCATGCTTGAGGCAGGCCACGAGGTCGCGGTAATAGATAATTATTACAACAGCTCGGCGGAGGCGATCAGACGCGTGGAAAAGATCACCGGCAAAAACATAAACATGTATGAGGCCGATGTCGCGGACAAGGATAAGCTGAGAGATATCCTCAAGACTGAGATGCCTGACTGTATCATCCATTTCGCAGGACTCAAGGCTGTCGGCGAATCCGTAGAGAAGCCTGTCGAATACTACAGGAACAATATAGATACGACTCTGGCTCTGCTTGAGGTCATGAAGGAGCTGGGCCTGACCAATATAGTGTTTTCAAGCTCGGCTACAGTATACGGCGAGGATAATGTGCCGCCGTTCACCGAGGACATGCCTAAGGGCAGATGCACCAATCCTTATGGCTGGACCAAGTGGATGCAGGAGCAGATACTGACTGACGCGCAGCTCGCGAGCGCAAGTGCTGCAGCAGCCTCCGGAACTGATGGCGACGGAGCTGCTGAACTCTCTGTCGTGCTTCTGAGATATTTCAACCCGGTAGGCGCGCACGAGAGCGGCATGATAGGAGAGGATCCTAAGGGCATACCAAACAACCTGATGCCGTATATCTCACAGCTCGCAGTTGGCAGACGCGACCATCTGACCGTGTTCGGAGATGACTACGATACACCGGACGGAACATGCAGACGCGACTACATCCATGTTATGGATCTCGCGGAGGGTCATGTCAAAGCGGCAGAGTACTGCGCTGCTCATAAAGGCACGGAGGTCATCAACCTCGGCACCGGCGAGCCTTACAGCGTGCTCGACATGGTAAAGGCGTTCGGAGAGGCCTGCGGCAGCCCGGTCAGATATGAGATCGGACCGAGGAGAGCAGGCGACGTGCAGGACAGCTGGGCCGACGCGGACAAGGCAAAAAGGCTGCTCGGATGGGAAGCGAGCCGCGGCATCAGAGAAATCTGCCGTGACGCGTGGAAATGGCAGAGCGGCAATCCGGAGGGTTACGGCGAATAGAGAGGGCGGACTGCAGCCGTCATAAGCATAAAGTATCGGGACAGCCGGTGGAGATGAGAGGAAAAATGCGAAGATCAAAAAACAGGATAAGCATAATACTGGCTGTGATACTGTGCGTTTCGCTCATTCCGTTTGGCGTGTTCGCTGATTCGGACGCGGCGCAGCCCGTTTCTGCTGCAGAGACCGCTGCAGAAACAAGCGCAGTCAGAGCCAGCGCCGCCGCTGAGGAGACTTCCCCGGAAAGCAGTGACAGCGGATTTGTTACCGGGATCGGTGCTGAACAGAGCGGCACTGATCAGAACAGCAATACAGATAACGTAAACAAAGAAGATCAGCCAGAGCAGACAGACGCGGAAGGCGCAGCAGATCCTGCGGACCACGATGTGACGCCTGAGCCGGTCAGGACTAAGGAATTCAGTCTGGACGGGTACAGTCTCAGGGTCAGGAGCTTCGATGTGCTTGCAGAATCCCCGCTCGGCAATTCGTATAAACCGAAAGCAGTCATATGCAAGATGATAAAGGCAGGCGGGCGCAAAATCACATGGACCGCCGCAAAAAACGATGCAAAGCTGGACGGCTACATAGTGCTGCGCAATAAGAAGGGCGCGGATCAGTATGTCGAGGTCGCGGTAAAAGCGGCAGGCAAGACCTCATGCACCGACAAAAAGGCGACGAGCAGGGATACGGGCAAATACAGCTATATCGTAGTTGGATACAGGACTGAGGGCGAGGCTGTAAGGATATCTCACTGCAGCAGCGCCGGGTTTAAGCGTGTGTACCAGAATCCGTCCAAATATGTACAGATAAAGGACAAGATATCAAAGCACGGACTTAAATATTACACCTCGCCGGTGCTGACAGACGCGTCCTGTACCAGAAAGGAGCATATAGAGGCCATGATAAAGACGGCCTACAAATACAAGGGCGACAGATATGTCGTATGTCAGTCGGGCAAGCCGGGCAAGGGTCTTGATTGTTCGGGTCTCGTGATGCAGGCCTGCTACGGCGCGGGAGTGGATCTGTGGCCATCGAATCCGGCACGCCACAAGCTCAGAAAATACGAGTATGAGTCCCGGAATATCGCGAAAATGAAGAGTCTTAAAACGGTTTCGTTCAGCAAGCGAAAGAGGGGTGATCTCATATTCTTCGCAAACAGCGCGGGGACAGTGATACACGTCGCGATATATCTCGGAAACGACAGGATCATACATTCCACGTCCGTGGGCATGCGTGTCATAGTCAGCGGCATGGGAGGCGGCGCGTACGGCAGGATATGCAAGGTCAAGAGAGTGTTTGTTTAATGAGTGAACCACAATTCACCGGTCAGTGAGCTTAAACAGGTATATTAGCAGGTATAAAGGAGAGATATGAGATTTGTGATACAGAGGGTGCAGCATGCATCCGTAACAGTGGATAACGAGGTAATAGGTAAGATAGGCAGGGGCTATATGGTGCTGGTCGGGGTATCGGACGCAGACGATGAAGCTGTTGCCGACAAGATGGTAGACAAGATGATAAAGCTCCGCATCAACGAGGACGCGGAGGGCAAGACGAATCTGTCCCTGGCAGACGTCGGCGGCGAGCTGCTGATGATCTCGCAGTTCACTCTTTACGCAAACTGCAAAAAAGGAAACAGACCGTCGTTTGTCGAGGCGGGCGCGCCGGATAAGGCCAATGCGCTGTATGAATATATGATAGAGCGGTGCAAAAAGAGCGTTCCGGTCGTCGAAAAGGGCGCGTTCGGCGAGCACATGGAGGTCAGCCTGCTCAATGACGGACCTTTTACGATCGTGCTGGATTCGGACAGGCTGTAGAGCACAGCATTAAGCTTCGAACAGCCGTGGATATCCCGTGAAACGGGAGGGAGGAGTGCGGCTATGGATATTAGAAGAAATTATATAAGGATCCTGACGCTGATCATGACGGCAGCACTTATGGCAGTACTGACGGCGCTGCTGTCTGTTGCTGCGGTCTTCGCGGAGGATGCCGCGGAGCTGCAGCAGTCTGACGCATACATCGACGCCGCGGACGCGGCGGACAGCATTTCCGCAGAAGCGGAGGCTGCGCAGGTGAGCAGCGATGCTGCGCAGGATGCTTGCAGCGACGGACACAGCTGGGGCGAATGGACTGTGACAAAGGAGCCGACATACCGCAGCAAGGGGAGCCGGACGAGGACATGTCTGAGCTGCGGCACCGCGGAGACTCAGGATACAGAGAAGCTGAGCGGATACAGCATGTGGGTATTCGAGGGCGGCAAGTCCTATTATCTGAACGACAAGGGCAGCTTCGTCAAGCTCGGATGGAAAAAGCTGAGGCCGAACGGCGATGAGAGCGAGGAGCTCAGATGGTGCTGGTTCGATAAGAATGGCGTGTTCAAAAAAGACATCAGCAAAAATACCGCGAAAAAGTGGATAAAGGCCGGCGGCAGGAAATACTATTTTACCGGGGATAAAAAGCCGGCGGGCAAGGGCTTCCGCCTGGTCGGCAGCAAGGTCTATTACTTTGACGCCAGGGGCGCCATGGTCAAGGGTAAATTCAAGGCCGGCGGCAAGACATATAAGACGCGCAAGGACGGCAGCCTCGGAGGACTCATTTACTATAAGACGAGATATAAGACCTTCGTGCTCATAGATATCTCGGAGCAAAAGCTGAGATTTTACAAAAAAGGCAAGCTCAAGCTCAAGGCGAATGTAGTGACAGGTCATAAAGGTGTGCACGATACGCCGACAGGTGTGACGCATCTCATCAGCAAGGCACGCAATGTCAATCTGAGCGGACCGACATGGAACGTCAATGTCGCGTACTGGATGCTGTTCCGCGCGGGCGGATACGGCATGCACGACGCTCCGTGGAGGAGCGCGGCTCAGATCAACAGCCGCAGCACTTATAAAAGCAACGGCTCGCACGGCTGTGTCAACATGAAGAGGAGCGACGCCGCCAGCCTGTACAGCAAAATAAGCACAGGAACCACAGTCATAGTATGCAAATAAGGTATGATTGCATAATCGAACAGCTTGCTGAAGAATACTATCTTCCGTACATCTTCTTATCCGCGCACATTGAAGATTGGCGGAGTATACAATGTCCGGGATATCGGCGGAGCAAAGACGAGATCCGGTAAAAGAGTCCGCGAAGGGCTGATCTATCGCAGCGGCAACCTGAATAGTATCTCGAAAAAAGGAAAAGTGATACTCAAAAATGAACTGGGGATCAGAAGTGATCTGGATCTCAGACGCAAAGGCGAGGGAGGAGCAGGTAAAAAATCTGCGGCAGGACTCAAATATATACATATCAGCAGCAAAGCATACGAAGGTGTATATCAGAAAAAATCGGGCCGGAAAGCACTGATAAAATCCATGAAGGTCTTCACAAAGGAAAAGAACTATCCGGTTCTGTTCCACTGTGTGGCAGGACGCGATCGCACAGGTACTCTGGCTATGGTTCTTGAAGGCATCCTCGGAATGAAAAAGAAAGACATATTCAGAGATTATGAGCTGACCTATCTGTCAAAGCACAGCAATAAATCTTCATATTCCTTCGAATACAATGTCACGCACTATCTTTGCGATAACGGTATGACTAAGGATGAGATCAGATATATCAGGAACCTGATGCTGGAATAAGAGCGTGCCAGCCGATATCAGAACCTGATCAATTGCCATTTACACGCTTGCCGTTGTCAAAAAAGGATATATCAACAATTTCAGAGCTATCTGCATCGCTGATCACGGTCATGACATCACAGTCAAAATGTCTGCCTGAATACGCAGACGCCTGTTTGTATGTCAGGAACTGTTCCGGAGCCAGATCCTCCAGTATCATCCCGGTCACGGAGTCGTAATCTGCATTGTCACTGATATATATTTTCAATTCAAAAGCGTTTTTATCGCTGCACATGAGAAGATGCTCCCTGAGCTTCTTTTCAGTTTTCAGTTTTCCGATCAGATAATTCTTATATCTGACCAGATCCTGGTTCCATTTTTTTCGTATAGAGTCATCTGTTTTACGGTGGTCTTCCAGCTCATAATTCTCGGTCAGATAATCTCCTATGAACTCGGTCATTTTGACCGAACCGGAATAATTCAGATGACCATCCTGCGAAAACTCATATCTGTAATCTATAAGATCAGTACAATAGCTCATATCAAGGGTAGGTACCCCATAATCCTCTGCGATACTTATTCCTGTATTCAGTCCATGGAGCTTGATATCATCACCGTTAAACGGGAATGCGGTTATTACAAGATCTATATTCCTGCTTTCGCATTCGTTGATTATTTTTTTAAGATACAAGGTGCCGGTCGTTCCATCGTGTAATTCCTCAGAGCTCTGTTTAGGCTTGACAGGGTCGATATCAGTATCGAGCTTAGCACCCTTATTAAGCTTGAAGTGCTCCGGAAGATCAGCTCTTGTCAGCGATTCATACTTTCCGTTCCTGCGAAAAGCGGGAAAATACAGTTCTCTTCTGAGATCACTATCGGAAACGAGATCCCTGATAGCGTTGATTTTGGTGGCTGTCAAAGGCATGGCGTCAAAACTGTTATGGATCTTTTTTAAATCGGATACCAGCGTCTCCTCCATATCGATGTGATAAACATCTACAAAAACGACCTCAGGCGTACCTGCTTCCAGAGCATTCATCAGTGTCCAGTAGGTCATCGGGAGTGTGCTGGAGGGAGTAGCGATATCATAGGATGTGATGCCGCAGCTCTCGTACAGCTTCATAGGATAGACGGAATAATAAGAATGGCTTGAACCCATGAACCATACATCGTACTGATCCGGATCATTCCAAAAAGACTCATATCTGTACTGAGCGTAATTATTCTGAGACAGCAGCTGAGAAGATGTCAGATATGCGGCAATCAACAGAACAGCTATTATTAACAGGCATTTTAATAAGAGATTATTTTTAATATGCATCAGTCTGCAACCTCAACTGACGTCCTTAACGGGCACAAAGTAAAGAAAGCATTTTACATATACTATCATAGATGTGGCAAAACATGGACGCATTTCTTAAGCAAAATACTTGTAAGGGCGGGAATAAAAAATCTGAACTGCTTTTCGCTATGTCCAAATTAAGGTATACTATAGAGATTAGGAACAGATACACTGAAAACATCAAAATGAGGAAGTAAAAGTATGAAAAGAATAATTACTTACGGAACCTATGATCTGCTGCATTACGGACACATCAATCTGCTGAAGAGGGCGAAGGCGCTGGGAGACTATCTTATCGTCGCTATCTCGACGGACGAGTTCAACTGGGATGAGAAGCGCAAGAAATGCTATTTTTCTTATGAGCAGAGAAAGGCTCTGGTCGAGTCTATAAGATATGTCGATCTTGTAATACCGGAGAACAGCTGGGAGCAGAAAAGAACAGATATACATGAGTATCATATAGATACATTTGTGATCGGAGATGACTGGGAAGGTAAATTCGACTTTCTTAAGGATGAAGGGGCGGAAGTCGTCTATCTGCCGAGGACACCGGAAATCAGCAGCAGCCAGATCAAAAAAGATCTGTACGACGCAAATGCAGTTGATGGAGAATCCAGGACATCACATGACGAGATAAATACAGACCCAGGCAAATAAAGCTTATAATTTATAATATCGTATAGAGGTATCAGATATGCGAATATTGATTACAGCATTTTTTGATGATAATTTCGGCGATATGCTGATAAGGACATGCTTTACGCAGCTGCTCAGAACAGCCCTGGAAGATTTAGGTTTTGAGGGCAGGGATCATATCATTGATACCATGCCTTTGAAGGAAGCGGATGAAAAAAAGATTACTGACGCGGATGTCCTGTTCTTTGCCGGAGGCGGACTCTTCGGGCTGAGCTACCTCAATTTCAGTGAAAGTCTTAAGCGGATACTTGATATTGCGGAGGCAAGCGGTACTGCGGTTGTATTCTCTTCACTTGGAGCAAACAATATGGATGCCGGAGAGGAGGATACCGATGAACTCAGATCGTTCTTCGAAAGAAACTGTATAAAGGCTGTATCAGTCAGAGAGAATCCGGATATGTTCCGCCGATATGCAGAGGGAACAGATCTTGATATAATACCGGTCTGCGATCCTGCAGTCTGGGCAGGACATGTGTATCATGAGTCTGCGAAAAAATATAAAAGCGCAGGATCGGTCAAACCTCTTGTCGGCATTAATTTTGTAAGAGGTGGTCTGTTCAGAGCGAATGATACGGACTGGAATATGGAAAAAGAAGAGGAACTGCTGTATGGACTTGCCGGCAGACTGGAAGAGCAGGGTATAGACTGCAGATTCTTTACCAATGGATCGGCAATGGATTGCGCGGCGATGCTGCAGTTCGCTGAGGACTATTCGATCCCGAAAGATAAATACATACTGTGTGACACCGCAAGGGATCTGGTCAGAACAACAGCACAGTTTGATGCTGTTGTCGCGACGAGAATGCATTCATCCATAGTATCGTATGCGCTTGATGTTCCATCGCTTAACATGGTCTGGAATCCTAAGATACCATTCTTCTATGAGAATATCGCTTATCCGGACAGAGCGCTTATGCCGGATGACTGGAGCGTTGATAATCTCGTCAAAAAAGTAAATGATCTCCTGGCGGACAGCGATTATTCAAGGGATTCTGAGTATATGATGAGTCTTTACAGATTCATTGCAGGCACCGTAGGAGAATTATTGGATCAGGCAAAAGAAACCGATATATATGATTATGAGACTGTATGTCAGAAGCTGAGTGAGATGGAGGTTCCGGCTGAAGAGGATATCAGCGATATGCGCTTCAAACTGCTCAGAGCGGAAACTCAGTATAATAAGCTCAAAAAATCCAAAGCGAATCAGAAGGCGGAACTAAAGGAAGAGATCAGGTCACGCAATAAGGAGCTTAAGGCTCTGAAGAAAGAAAATGAGAAGCTGGCACGAAAAAATGAAAAGCTATCTGAAAAATACGATAAGGTCAGAGCGGAGAGAAATGCTCTGAAGCGCAGACTGGAAAGAATCGACAACAAGCCGATCGTAAGGCTTTACCATAAAATCAGGGGCATCAGGCGATAAATACTCATACTTATCACATTGATGAGAAGCAGATGGTGTAGATTTAACTGATACTGCGAATGGAGGAACACGATATGGCTAAAAATATAGCAATCATATTTGCAGGCGGAAGCGGCGTCAGAATGGGCGCGGGAAAGCCAAAGCAGTTTCTTGAGGTAGGCGGAATGCCTATTATCATTCATACTCTCGAGATCTTTGAAAATCATCCGGATATTGATGAGATATATGTCGCATGCAAAGAGGACTATATCGAAAAGCTTAAGAAGCTGCTGAGACGCTACGATATAGAGAAGGTCATGGATATAGTTCCGGGCGGGACAACAGGTATGGGTTCGATATATAATGCGCTGAGAGCTGCACGCGCATGGAACGATGAGGATTCGATCGTACTGATACATGACGGTGTAAGGCCGTGTATCAACAGCAAGCTGATCGATGAGGTAATCGAATCCGTTAAAAAGAACGGAGCAGCCGCAACTTGTACGCCGTTGTTTGAAACACCGGTGGTCAGTAAAGGGGGAGAACTGGTAGAGACCACGCCTTCAAGGGCTGAGTGCTACACTGCTCAGGCGCCTCAGGGCTTCAGGCTCGGGGAGGTGATCTCTGCGCATGATGAGGTCAGAGCAAAGGATGCTGAATACACGGGAATAGTGGACAATTGCACTCTGATGAGGCAGCTTGGCAGAGAAGTCGCTATTGTAAAAGGCCCTCGCAGCAATATCAAGGTAACAACGCCTGAGGATCTGTATATATTCAAGGCGATGATCGAATACAGAGAAACCAGGGACGCTCTCGGACTTGAGAGTTGATTAATCGGGACACGGAGGAATATGAATATGACAGCACCGATGTTCAAAAACAGATATATGGCGCATGCACTTGGCGGATACAAAGGCTTCAAATACCTTAACAATGAAGATGCTCTGAAAAATGCCATAAAAAATGAACACAGATACTTTGAGGTGGATCTTACGCTGACCGAAGACGGACATGTGGTACCATCACATGGATGGTCTGAAGCCAACTGTGAGCGTGCAGGAATGACCTACCTGCCTGAGTTCGAGCATATGACCAGAGAGATGTTTCTGCGGCAGAGAGTACATGATATGCCGACGATGGATACGGAAACCCTGTATCAGTACATGAAGAAACATCCGAACTTCTATTGGCAGCTTGATCTGCATACATTATCCGGGGAGCGTGCTGAAGCAGTCACAAGAGCTGTACTGAGAGACTTTCATAATGACAGGGAGCTTCTGGACAGATTTCTCGTGCAGGCGAATTCACCGGAAATGTTTGAAGGAATAGAAAAGGTATATCATTTCAACTATTATCAGCTGTTCCTCAAGAGAGGCATATCGGCCGAAGAGCTGCGGAAATCGATAGAATACTGCAAAAAGAATGGTTTCGTTTCTACTGCGCTCAGCGTACATGACGCGAGTGAGGAAAACATCAGGACGATAAGAAAAGCCGGACTGGCGGTGCTGATATACTCTCTGGACAAGAGAAAGAAGGCTGATGAGCTGTTCGCGTACGGCGCAAATACGATTTGCACCAACACGCTGAATCCTCGGGATGACAGGATCAGAGCAAAGAAGAACAGCAAGCCGTACAAGATAAAAAAGAAGATAAAGAAGATGCTGCATATTGATCGGAGGAAGGTAATGGGAGCAGACAAAAGCGGGAAATACGTTTTTAAACCTGAAGAGAGAGAAAAGCAAAAGAGATTTTATTCGCTTCTGATCAAGCTGCACCGCAGGGAGAGAGGCGAGAAGACAGTAAATGACTATTATTTCGATAAGAGCATAAAAAAGAATACTATTCTTATATCCGGTCTCGGACGCAGCGTCCGCGGCAGCATGCAGTATATACTCAATGAGCTGAACACAAATGATGCATATACGGATTTTAAGATATATGTAAGGACGGACAAGAAAAAAACCGACAGTATAGTAAAGGGCTATATAGAACAAAACGGCTGGAAGCGTACCAAGACCATAAACAAGAGCCTTTCGGAAAAGATGGAATCCTGTCAGTATCTGATAACCGAGAGCTATTTTCCATATTCATGGATAAAAAAACCGGGGCAGGTAATGATAGATCTCTGGCACGGGACACCGCTCAAGAATCTGGGAGTCCTCAAGAACGGCAATAAGGTTCACAGGACATCCATACAGCAAAAGAATTTCCTTGCAGCTGACTATCTGCTTTATCCTAATGAGTTCACGCGCAATGTCATGTGGGACTCATACCAGATCACATCCCTGCTCAAAGCGAGAGCCCTCATGATGGGATACCCGAGGACATCCGGAATACTGAGAGTCGATGAAAAGACAGCAGCGGAGCTCAGAAAGCAGCTGGCGCCGAACGGAGAGCATATTTATGCATATATGCCGACTTTCCGCGGATATCTGTCGGATAGCGAATCGATCGAACGTGAGACAGAATTCCTCGACTATATCGATGAACGCCTCAGGGATGATCAGATACTTTATGTCAATCTGCATCACAAGATCAAGGAGGGCCTGAGCTGCGACAAGTATAAGCATATCAGGAACTTCCCGCCGCTTGTGGACAGCTACAGTCTGCTGGCGGTGACGGATGCTCTGATATCCGATTATTCGAGCGTATTCTTTGACTATCTGGTGCTGCAGAAACAGATAATCCTATATATCGAGGATCTCGATACATACCGCTCATTCCAGGGACTGAACCTGGACATAGAGGAGCTGCCTTTCGACCTGGCGCGTGATAAGCAGCAGGTCATTGATATGATCAACAGGGGCAAGCAGTATGACGACAGTGAATTCTATAACGCGATGTGCGCGTTTGATTCGGCAGATAATCCTGAAAAATTCTGTCAGTTGTTTGTTGGAGACGAGAGAGGCATAACTCTCGAAAATATGCCTGAGGATAAGAGGAAAAAGATCCTGCTTTACTCCGAAGGCTGTGTGGCAGGCAGAGATACTGACAGGTTGTGGGAGATAAACAGCAGCTATGATAAGGAAAGAAACGAGATACATATAGGCTGTGATGAATTCATAACCGAAAAGAACACGGACGGGGCATATCCGCAGCTGCATGATGTTCTTATCCTGAGTTCACAGGATAAGAATCCGTGGTCCTCTCTGGGAGAGCCGGTATATAAACTGTATAGAGACGGAAAGATATCGTTTAAAAGAGCAATAAGGTTCCTGCAGTATGAGTATGCACTGATGACAAGGCGTATGTACGGAGACGCCGAGTTAGATGTCATCGGAATATATGATACGGTCAATCCGGATATGATAATAGGTCTGGCATTGTCAGATGCGGATCGCAGAGTCCTGTTCATAAGCGAAAGGATGAAGACCGAACTTAAGGATGGCAGCAGAGCGTTTAAGGATGCGGTCAGATATGCGGCAAATTTCTGTTCAGATATTCTGGTGTGGGATGAAGAAGCAAAAAAACTGCTATCAGGAGTCCTCGAAAAGGAGGATATGAAAAAGACAGTGATTTCGAAGGATGCCGGAGATGTTCTGGGCATTCTTTGCAGAACGGGGAAACAAAAATAATATGAGTGAGCAAAACGAAAAATACTTATCATTGATTGTCGAGATCGACAACAGGAAGAGCCTTAAAAAGCTGATCACAAATGTAAAGTCCGAGGTGGCAGGATACAGCTGCGAGATGCTTGTAGTTGGAAAAGTCTCAGCTAAAACTGATGCGCTTCTCAGGGAACAGAATACCGAGGATTTCAGCATCCGGGTCATTAAACAAACAGGCAATACAGCAAAGGATCTGAACACGGCTCTTGATCTGGCAGAGGGCGAGATTATCCATATAACAAGGTCAACATGTGAATACGGGAATGGAAGCATCAGAGAAGCTTTTAAACAGCTCTCTTCCGATGATATCAGCTCTGTAAGCCTCACGCCGTATTATGTTACAGTCAAGGGTGGAGAGACGAGAATCAGACAGTTCAAGGTAGGTGATCAGAAATATCCTGTCAGGATAGATCTTGCGACAGATAACGAGGACAGCTGGAGCCGGTATTTATTCACATTTTTCATGAAGAGACAGCTTGCTGAGGACCTCCGTTTCAGTGAGGATCTGGAATATGAATACCGCAGAGAGTTCCTCGCAGAGCTATACGCCAGGCAGCCTGTATATTATCTGCTGGAACAAAAGCTTATATCTCACGAGTATCCGGATGTCGATATGTACAACTATCATCCTATGTACAATTACGACTGGTATACAGATGAACTGAAGACACTTGCCCGTGAGCTGCTTGACATCGATGATCCTAACAGGATCAATCAGAGGATACTGATGGATTTCATCAGTATGCAGTTCTCGGCAAATGAGGGTGATCGAAGCAAGAGTATACTTATAGGGAAGGATCTCGATGATTATTTTGACAGTATAAGCGAGATACTGCAAGGAATCGACGATGACATAATATCCGTGCTCCAAAGTGGGCAGCATCGCAGGATACCATTCCCGATGTATTACCTGTTCATCGAAAAAAAGCATGGTACTGGTTCTGTGATTGTTCATCCCGAAATAAGCGCAAAAGACTATCAGTTTGGAGATGGGTACATAGGAACACTCTACGATTTTGTAAGCGATGAAGGTGTTATTCTTGCCAAATCTGATAGGCTCTATGCCGGTATACGAGCTGTGAATCTCGTGGGAAGAGAGCTGGTCTTTGATGTGGAATTGAACAACACTTATTTCGATGATGCCGGTGCTTTTGATATAAGCGTCATTTCCTCTAAAGGGGAAGTCATAGATATAAGGCGTACCGATATTTACAGTCTCAAAAAAATGTTTGGAATATCGGTGTTCAAAAGAATGACATTCCAGTTTTCTCTGCCCCTGACGGAAAACAGTCCTGTCAGATATCATATGTCTGTTAAATATAAGGGGATCGAGATCATTCCAAGACTGAGCTTTAATAAGCCGCAATCCCGTATAAAGAGCAATCAGGAACATAATTTCTGGAATGTATCGGATAACACTCTCAAATATGACAGAAGTCAGCGCGAGATAGTACTGATGAAGAGGAATGGATTCCGTACACTGCGTAATGAGATAGGATACTGGTCAGATATATTCAGTAAAAACAGCGACAAAAAGCGCGCGCTAGCGTTTGTCGCGCTAAGGGCAGCCTATTATATTACAAAGCCGTATTACAGCAGAAAAAATATATGGCTGACATTCGACCAGCTGTTCAAGGGCGGAGATAACGGTGAGTATTTTTTCAGATATGTAAACGATCTGAAGAACGATCATCAGATACTCTACTATGTCATAAATGAGGATACCCATGAGTACAGGGAGCTGAGCAAAAAATATAAGACTGTGCTCAAATTCAGTTCCTTCAAGCACAAACTGTGCTCTCTCCATACAAATATCATATTTACTACCCGTGCTGACGCGACTCTGTACGCGGGCTTTGCAAAAACAGCGGAGATATTCTTCAGAAATCTCTTTAATTTTGATGTCGTATGCCTGCAGCACGGCTTGTCGATACAGCAGATCGCTCAGTATCAGAACAGAGTATTTGATAATCTCAAATACTATTTCTGCGTATCAAAGTACGAGATAGACAATCTGTCAAGGCCTGTTTACGGATTTGAGGATAAGAGCATGCTGGCTCTTACAGGCGCACCGCGGTATGACGGACTCGTCGGAAAGCCGAAGAAGCAGATCATCATTTCGCCGACATGGAGGAGAAACGTCACCTCCGGGACCAACAAAAAAGGATCGAATCACGAGTACAGCAGCAATTTCAAGAGCACTCACTACTATCAGATCTACAACGGCCTGATCAACGACGAGAGGCTGCTGGACTGCGCAAAAGAGACCGGATACAAGCTGATCTATCTGATACATCCAATACTCAGCCCGCAGATAGACGATTTCGATAAGAACGATTATGTACAGATCCTGCCCGGCACGGAGGTCAATTATGAAAAGATACTGGTGGACTCGGCACTCATGCTTACTGATCACTCCGGAATAATGTATGATTTCGCATATCAGAGAAAGCCTCTGATATACTACCATCCGGAGGAGCTGCCTCCTCAGTATTCGGAGGGAGGCCTGAATTACGAGACAATGGGCTTCGGACCGGTATGCAGAACCAGAGAACAGGTTGTGGAGGAACTTTGCAGGGCGATGAGGAGCGACTGCAGACTTGAGGAAAAGTATAAAGAGAGGATCGAGGATTTCTTCGAATTCGATGATCAGCGGAACTGCGAAAGAGTATACAAGGCGGCGCTCGAATTTGAAAAGAGACAGGGGAAATAAGGGATAAAAATGAAGACAGGAATCAAAAAGAAAACGATAGTTACCGCGCTGATAGCGTTTGTTCTGGCTGCTTTAGCGGGGGCTGCAGTATGGGTAAACGGGAACGGTACATTTGCCGCAAAGGATTCGATAGAGCTTGTAGGCCACAGGGGCTATTCGTCAGCATACCCGGAAAACACCATGCCGGCGTTTGAAGGCGCGTTTGATTCGGGATTCAGCGGTGTGGAGATAGATATCTGGGAATCCGACAACGGAGACCTGATGATAAACCACGATTCCACGACAGACAGAATGAGCGGAGTATCTGAAGAAATCTGGCATGTGAACGAGTCCAACAGGGATAAGTATAAGATCCCTTACGGGGATACGGAGGTCAATATCCCTACTCTTGATGAGGTGCTCAAATTCTCACAGGAGACTGGTACGACGATCTATCTGCATATCAAGACCTCCAAGGACGGTTATGAACTAAGCGATGCCGGTGTAAAAAATATCATAAATAAGATCAAGGAATATGAGGTAGAAGACCGGGTCATCGTATTTTCGACCAAGGCGGGAGTCGTCAGACCTTTCTGTAACAAAGGCGTGAGGGTCGGAAGGATATCCAGTCTCACAGACAGGGATGAGGTCGATGAGATCATTGACTGGCTGCAGGATCACAACTGTGACACCTTTATCGTAACAAAGATGGCGTTCATCAGGCAGAAATCCTTCAGCAGGAGCATCGTAAAATACTGTCACAAGCGTGATATCCAGATAGGCACATATTCTACCAAGACTGTGGATGATCTGAGATTCCTTATGAAGATAGGAGCAGATTTCGCTATGTCGAACTTTGATCTCCTCACCCCGTACAGAGACGGAGTCGCTGCTTCGGCACCTAATATAACTGTTCAGAACAACAAGAATGCCGGAATCAAGATACAGTGGAACTATGTCTATTCCTCGGATAGCTGTGTATTCAATGTATATCGCAGCGAAAAGGGAGAGGATACAGGATACGGAAAAATAGGAACGGCCAAGGTCTATGAGGACAACAAAGGAGTGTTCGTAGATAAGGATGTCGAGTCCGGAAAATCCTACTGGTACAGGGTATCGGCATCCGCAGAGGGAGAAGAGAGCGGCTATAGTCAGGTTGTCGAAATGCTGAGACTCGATCAGCCAAAGACCTCGGCAAAAAAGAAAGGGTCGAAATCTGTGCAGATCACATGGAACCGTGTGAGTGGTGCTGAGGGATATTCAGTCTGGAGAAAGACAGGCAAGGGCTCGTGGAAAAGGATAATAAGAATTAAGGATCCGGAAGCCTCTTCGTACACCGATGCAGATCTGAAAAAAGGGAAAAAATACAGCTACAGGATCCGTGCCTGGAACGGAGATATAACAAGCGGGGCAAGCAGCAAAAAGTGTTGTCCGGCACATTAAACGATTCTTCGAACGTCAGATTATTCGGTGCAGCATAGAAGCCTGAACCACAGGACGAGGCATATTGTTTGATGCAGGTTCTGCAGATTAAATCCGATGGTCAATTTAATGTGCAGAGCGTGC
>JAFRGH010000140.1 GCA_017433945.1 Mogibacterium sp.
GCGCGTCTTTCGACAGTGATGATGCCGAGCGGCATCCCGGTTGCGCCAGTGGCGATCGACGGAGGGACGAACGCGGCGCTGCTCGCAGCGGAAATCCTCGCTCTGGGCGACGATGAGCTTGCTGCCGAGCTCGATGCGAGAAGGGCAGCCGAAGCCAAAGCGGTACTCGAAAAGGACGCGGCAATAGAGGAACAGATCTGATAATACAATCTGCTCATATATAAACTTCATATATAACTTACTAAAAAAAGGAGAGGACTATGAAACTTGTTTACACCGGTAAGACCAAGAACGTATTTGAACTCGAGAACGGCAATTATCTGCTCAAATTCAAGGACGATGTCACAGGCAAGGACGGAGTATTCGATCCGGGCGAGAACCAGATCGGACTCACCATCGACGGAGTCGGCGATTTCAACCTGCGCATGACTGATTATTATTTCAAAAAGATAAACGAAGCCGGAATCAGAACTCATTTCGTCAAGGTCAACCTCGATGATACTACTATGGAAGTAAAGCCTGCAAAGGTCTTCGGTCACGGACTTGAGGTCATCTGCAGAATGAGAGCTGTAGGAAGCTTCATCAAGAGATACGGCGAGTACATCGAGGCCGGTACAGAGCTGCCTTCATATGTTGAGACTACATTCAAGAATGACGCTCTCGGTGATCCTCTGGTAACAAAGGACGGACTGATCGTGCTTGGAGTTATGACAGCTGAGCAGTATGACGAGCTCAAGCTCATGACACAGCAGATCACAAAGATCGTTGCTGACGACCTCAAGGAAAAAGGACTCGATCTCTACGACATCAAGTTCGAATTCGGATATGACGCAGACGGCAAGGTAATGCTGATCGACGAGATCGCTTCAGGCAACATGAGAGTTTATAAGGACGGCGAATACATCGATCCGCTGACACTCAACAAGCTTTTCTTCGCGTAAAATAAAGCAGCGTAAAGCTCCCTGTATAGAAAAAGGGACTAATGCGAAATATCACGAATGTTTTCGTAACAGAATTCGTAACAGATAAGGAGAGTTTATGGGAGGCTATTTTGGCATAAGCTCTGATCAGGACTGCATCCTGGATGTGTATTTTGGTGTGGATTATCATTCGCATCTCGGCACGCGCAGAGGAGGGCTTGCAGCCTTCGACCCGGAATTCGGGTTTCAGAGGGAGATCCATAATATAGAGAACGCCCCGTTCAGGACCAAGTTCGAGGGCATCACAAACAAAATGCACGGCACGTCTGCGATAGGCTGCATCAGTGATATGGATCCGCAGCCGCTGTTATTTCGCTCTGCGAGCGGCACATACGCGATCACGACCGTCGGCATAGTCAACAATCTCGATGAGATCATCGACATGATACTCCTGGAATCACACGGTCACCTCGAGGCCAAGACAGGCGGCAAGATCAACCAGACCGAGCTGATCGCAGCCCTGATCTCCGAAAAGGAGGATCTTATCGAGGGCATACGCTATGCCCAGGAGATCATAGACGGAACCGCAAACATTCTGATCCTCAAAGAAGGCGGAAATATAATCGCAGCGCGTGACCTCGTCGGCAGGCTGCCGATGACGGTCGGCACAGGGGAACACTCAACGGCAGTCGCCTTTGAGTCATTCACTCTTTCGAAAATGGGTTATGAGGAAATGCGCGATCTCGGTCCGGGAGAGATCGTGGAAATGACTCCACGGGGCGTCACGACGCTCAGGGAGCCGGGAGATAAAATGAAGATCTGCGCGTTTCTCTGGAGCTATTACGGCTATCCGACAACGACCTATGAGGGCGTCAATGTCGAGATGATGAGATACAAAAACGGCCGCATAATGGCGAGAAACGACATGAAAAACGGTTTTGACATGTCGCAGATCGACTATGTAGGCGGAGTGCCTGACAGCGGTACGCCTCACGGCATCGGCTATTCGAACGAGACACATCTGCCTTTCGCGAGAGCCTTCATAAAATACACGCCGACCTGGGCGAGGAGCTTCATGCCGACCACCCAGGAGGAGAGGAACAAGGTCGCGAAGATGAAGCAGATACCGGTCGTTGAACTCATCAAGGATCAGAATCTGCTCTTTGTCGACGACTCGATCGTAAGAGGAACACAGCTGCGCGAGACAGTAGAATTTCTCTATGACAACGGCGCGAAGGCCGTGCACATGAGATCGGCCTGCCCGCCGCTGATGTACGCATGCAAATTCCTTAATTTCTCGAGGAACAGGAGCGATATGGACCTGCTCTCGAGGCGCGTCGTGATGCAGCTCGAAGGTGAAAAGGGACTGGAGCACCTGGATGAATACGCGGACGCGTCTACGGAGAGGGGCAAAAAGCTGAGGAAGACGATCGCCGATCAGATGGGCTTCGAATCACTCGAATTCCAGACGCTTGAGGGCGTGATCGAAGCGATCGGAATAGATAAGTGCAAGCTCTGCACATATTGCTGGACCGGAGAAGAGTAAGATACAGCGAGACTCACAGAACAGAGGTGAATATGAATACTAAATCCAGATCCGACAGCTATGCCGCTGCGGGAGTAGATATAACAGCGGGCTACAGAGCCGTAGAACTCATGAAAAGCCACATCGCGAAGACTGCCGTACCGGGCGTCATGTCGGACATCGGCGGCTTCGGAGGACTCTTTGAGCTGGATCTTACGGGAATAAACAAGCCGGTGCTCGTCAGCGGTACTGACGGCGTCGGGACAAAGCTCAAACTGGCATTTTTGCTCGATAAGCACGACACTATCGGCATTGACTGCGTCGCTATGTGCGTCAACGACGTCGTATGTGTTGGAGCGAAGCCGCTGTATTTCCTCGACTATATCGCGTGCGGCAAAAATGTGCCTGAGCGTATTGAGCAGATCGTCGCGGGCGTATGCGAAGGCTGCGTTCAGTCCGGAGCGGCGCTGATCGGCGGCGAGACGGCTGAAATGCCGGGCTTCTATCCCGAGGATGAATACGACCTGGCCGGATACACTACCGGAGTGGTCGACAGAGACAGGATCATAGATAATTCCAAAATGAAGGCGGGAGACATAGTCATCGCTCTGCCATCGAGCGGAGTCCATTCGAACGGATTCTCGCTGGTCCGCAAGGTATTCGGCCTCTCGGGAAATATGACAAAGCTTGACAAGGCTGCATTGACGGCGGCCAATACTCAGCTTGGCGGCAGATCACTTGCGGAGGCCCTGCTCGAGCCGACTAAGATCTATGTAAAGCCTGTCCTGGCACTGATCGAAGAGGTGGCCGTAAGAGGTATTTCACACATCACCGGCGGAGGCTTCTACGAGAATATCCCAAGGAGCATTCCGGACGGGCTCGGCGCGAGGATACAAAAAAACGCTGTAAGAATCCTGCCGATATTCAATATGATAGCCGAGATCGGATCGATCAGCGAGCACGACATGTTCAACACCTTCAACATGGGAGTCGGCATGTCGATCATAGTCGCGCCGGATGACGCCGCGAGAGCACTCGAGATATTGCGTGCAAACGGCGAGGATGCATACATCATAGGCGAGATCATCGAATCAGCGGATAAGATACAGATTATATGAAGCGGCATGGCAGGCTGCCCGCTGTTGCTGTTCCACTCTGCTCTTGAAATCTCCGCTCATATATCGGATAATATATGTATATATCGGAATATCGCGGAGGTTCGCAAATATGGACGGAAAAGCAAGAGTGGCTGTGCTCGTCAGCGGCGGCGGTACTAATCTGCAGGCACTGATCGACGCGCAGCGTTCAGGATTGATAGAAAAAGGCGAGATCGTTCTCGTGATCAGCAACAGGGAAAGCGCCTTTGCGATAGAGCGCGCAAAAAAAGCGGGGATCGAGACCTGCGTAGTTACGCGCAAGGCGTGCGGAGGACAGGAAGGCTTTGAGGCAAAGGTCATGGAGCTGATAGATTCGCATGACATAGACCTCGTGGTCCTCGCAGGATTCCTCACCATACTCAGTGCTGCTTTCGTAAGGCATTATGAGCACAGGATAATCAACATACATCCATCACTTATACCGGCGTTTTGCGGAGACGGCTTCTATGGCATCATCCCTCATCAGGCGGCTCTGGAACGCGGAGTAAAGGTGACCGGAGCGACCGTGCACTACGTCAACGAAGTAGCTGACGGCGGAGAGATAATCGCGCAAAAGGCAGTCAGTGTTGAGGACGATGATACTCCTGAGACTTTGCAGAGAAGGGTAATGGAGCAGGCGGAATGGCTGATACTGCCTGTGGCGGTTGCGAAGATCTGCCGCAGAATCGTAAAGGAACGCAGCTGATGAGTCAGATGGTGAGTCAAAAAGAACTGTCCCCAATGACTCATGCAAGAGATTAAATCCGGAACAGCGGAACAGAGATAAGATCATGCTGAATGATTACAGATCAGAGTGTCCCACTGTTCCGTTTTTTGAGAAGAAGGAGAATTTATGGAGACCTATCAGGTAAAGAGATTCAGCGAAGCTGTTGCAGGCAACAGCTATCCGGGGCGCGGTATCGTTGTGGGAGAGTCGGAGGACGGATCCAGGGCGGTTATCGCGTATTTTATTATGGGAAGATCCGAAAACTCGCGAAACAGAGTGTTTGTGTGCAAAAACGGAACCGTGTTCACTGAACCGTTCGATATTTCAAAGCTCAGGGACCCGAGCCTGATCATCTATGCAGCGGTAAGGGCGTATGAGAATCACCTGGTAGTGACGAACGGCAACCAGACTGACACTGTCTGCGATGGCCTTGTAAACGGAAAGACGTTCTACGAATCTCTCAAAACGAGAAAATTCGAACCGGACGCGCCTAATCTCACGCCGAGGATAAGCGCCGAGCTCGTCTTTGACGACAAGGCTGATTTTGAATACAGGATGAGCATACTCAAAAGCGCTGATGCAGAGGGGACAGCCTGCAACAGATACGGCTATGACTACAGCCCGCTGCCGGGCGTCGGCCATTTTATCCACACCTACGAATGCGACGGGAACCCTCTGCCGACATTCACAGGCGAGCCGCGCAGAGTGGCCATACCTGACGATATAGACGAATTTACAAACGAGATATGGGAATCGCTCGACGAGGAAAATAAGATTTCTCTTTACGTGCGCTATATAGACCTCGTCAGCGGAGAGACCGAGAGCCGCCTCATCAACAAGAATAAATAGAATAATAATCAGACTCAATATCAAGGAGCAGCCAATGAAAGACTTTGAACTCAAATACGGATGCAATCCGAATCAGAAACCGGCACGCATATTCATGGACGACGGCAGCGATCTGCCGCTCGAGATACTGAACGGCAGACCGGGATATATCAATTTTCTCGACGCTCTGAACTCCTGGCAGCTGGTAAAGGAGCTCAAAGAGGCTCTCGGCATGCCGGCTGCAGCCTCGTTCAAGCATGTCAGCCCTACCAGCGCAGCTGTCGGAACGGTGCTGCCTGAAAAGCTCAAAAAGGCCTGCTTCGTCGATGATATCGAAGGCCTTGACGATTCGCCGCTTGCCTGTGCTTATGCAAGAGCAAGAGGAACGGACAGGATGTGCTCCTTCGGCGACTGGATCGCTCTTTCCGATGAGTGCGACGAGACGACAGCAAGACTTATCAAAAGAGAGGTCTCAGACGGAATAATCGCACCGGGATACAGTGAAGAGGCTCTCGCAATACTCAGACAAAAGAAAAAGGGCGGATACAACATCGTAAAGATAGATCCTGATTACATGCCTCCTGAAAAGGAGCACAGGCAGGTGTTCGGGGTCACATTTGAGCAGGGACACAATTTCTTCAGGATAGACCGCGAGCTTTTGAGCAATGTGGTGACCGCGAAGAAGGAGCTTCCTGAGGAGGCTGTACGCGATCTGATCGTTGCCCTGATCACTCTCAAATATACTCAGTCCAATTCCGTATGCTTTGCCTATGACGGGCAGGCTATCGGAGTCGGCGCCTGACAGCAGTCGAGAGGACACTGCACCAGACTGGCCGGAGGCAAGGCTGACACCTGGTTCCTGCGCCAGCACGATAAGGTGCTGGGGCTGCCTTTCAAAGCAGAGATCAAGCGACCTGACAGAGACAACGTCATAGATGCGTACATCAACAAAAACGAAGAGGACTGCTGCGCTGACGGCGTATGGCAAAAATATTTTACCGAGCAGCCTGAGCGCTTCACGGATGAGGAGCAGAGAGCGTATCTCGATACTATCACAGGCGTAAGCTGCGGTTCGGACGCGTTCTTCCCGTTCTACGACAATGTACAGAGAGCGGCTGCTTCGGGAACGAGCTATATAGCACAGCCTGGAGGATCGATCAGGGATGATGCAGTGATTAATTGCTGCGATGAGCTCGGAATAGCCATGGCCTTTACCGGCATGAGACTGTTCCACCACTAAAAAAGGGGCGGATCAATAAGAAAAGCCTTTGTAAGCCTGCTAAAGCATTAAAGCACAGGCAAATGCCAGGGCTATAATCTGAAAAAGAGCATATTAAGCCTTATTCTATCAAAAAAAGGAGGCCGGAAATGAATATTCTGGTAGTCGGCGGAGGCGGGCGAGAACACGCCATAATCAAAAAGCTCAGAGAGAACAGCGCAGTTGAGAAGATCTGGGCGCTGCCGGGTAACGGCGGAATAGCAAGAGACGCCGAATGCGCAGCCGTCAAGGCGACGGACATTGAAGGAATAGTCGATTTTGCGAAGCAGGTAAAGCCGGATTACGCTGTTGTGGCTCCGGACGATCCTCTCGTGATGGGCTGCGTCGACGCCCTGACCAATATAGGCATCCCGTGCTTCGGACCTGAAGCAAAGGCCGCCGTCATAGAGGGAAGCAAGGTGTTCTCAAAGAATCTCATGAAAAAATACGGCATCCCTACAGCGCGCTACCAGACCTTTGACAATATGGACGATGCCCTCTATTATCTTGAGAGCGCGCCGATACCGACTGTCATCAAGGCAGACGGATTGGCTCTCGGCAAGGGCGTTATCATAGCTGAGACAAGAGAGGCGGCAAAGGACGCTGTCACAGAGATGATGGCCGATCACAAATTCGGAGCGAGCGGCGACAGGATAGTAATCGAGGAATTCCTCGAAGGACCTGAGGTCTCTGTCCTGAGCTTTACAGACGGCAAAACGATCGTGCCGATGATAAGCTCCATGGATCACAAGCGCGCCGGAGACGGGGACACGGGCCTCAACACCGGCGGCATGGGCACAGTAGCGCCAAACCCGTACTACAACGACGAAGTCGCAGCCAGATGCATGGAAGAAATATTTCTGCCTACTGTACGGGCTATGAACGAAGAGGGCAGAACGTTCAAAGGCTGTCTGTACTTCGGTCTCATGATCACAAAGGACGGACCGAAGGTCATCGAATACAACTGCAGATTCGGCGACCCTGAAACGCAGGTCGTGCTGCCGCTGCTGGAGACAGACCTTTTGACCATCATGCAGGCGGTCACCGAGGAGCGGCTCGGAGAAATAGACGTGAAATGGTCGGACGAGAGCGCCTGCTGCGTGATCGCTGCATCGGACGGCTATCCTCTCAGCTACGAAAAAGGATATGAAATAAGCATTCCTGACGGAATATGGCCGTATGTGTATGTGGCAGGCGCCGCGGATGAAGACGGCAAGCTGCTTACTTCGGGCGGCAGAGTGCTGGGCGTCACAGCGGTAAGGCCGACACTTTCGGAGGCCATAGAGGCATCGTATGACATGCTTGACGAGATAGAATTTGCGAATAAATACTACAGGGCGGATATAGGGCAGAGAGCTCTCAAAGCGCTGTAAGCAGGAAAATGATCATAGCGGGAGAATAAAATGGTTTACAGAATCTATGTGGAAAAAAGGCCGGAGCTCGCGAACGAGGCTGCAGCTCTGCTGAACGACGCGAGGACGCTGCTCGGCATCGAAAGCCTCAAAAAAGTCCGTATCATAAACAGATATGACGCGGAAAACATAGACGCGGAGCTCTTTGAGGACTGCATTTACAAGGTGTTTGCAGAACCGCAGCTCGATTATACCGCGGAATCGCTCTACAGAATGATTGGAACAGCCGTGGATATAAGCACCGGCGAGCTGCCTAACGCAAGCGGAAACAATCCTAACGAGCCAAAATGCGTGTTCGCGGTCGAGGCTCTGCCGGGACAGTTTGACCAGAGAGCCGACTCCGCGGAGCAGTGCATACAGATCATTTCCCGGGGCGAGAGGCCTGTTATCAAATTCGCGAGAGTGTACGCCCTGTACGGAGATCTCACGGATGAGGATATCGCCGCGATCAAAAAATACGTGATAAACCCTGTGGAGTCGAGAGAAGCAGGACTGGGAAAGCCTGAGAGCCTCACCGTCAAATATGAAATACCGACTGAGGTAGAGACGCTCAGCGGCTTCACCCGTATGACGGGAGATCAGCTCGCTTCATATATCAGTGAAAAAGGGCTGGCTATGGACGAAGCGGACCTCGACATGGTAGTCCACTATTTCAGAAATGACGAGAAGCGTGACCCGACCATCACGGAACTCAAAATGATAGATACATACTGGTCGGATCACTGCAGACATACGACATTCGGAACCGTAATAGATTCGGTGTATTTTGAGGATGAGCTCCTGGGAAAGGCGTTCAAGGATTATATCGCGGTCCGCAAGAGACTGGGCCGCACCAAGCCGGTGTGCCTCATGGATATCGCGACTATCGCTGTCAGATATCTCAAGAGAGCGGGCAAGCTCGACAAGCTCGACGAATCCGAGGAGATCAATGCCTGCACTGTAAAGATCGATGTCGAGATCAACGGAGAAAAGGAGCCGTGGTTGCTGCTGTTCAAGAATGAGACACACAACCATCCGACGGAGATAGAGCCGTTCGGAGGAGCCGCGACATGTCTCGGCGGATGCATCAGAGATCCTCTCAGCGGCAGGGCCTATGCTTACTCCGCTATGAGAGTCACAGGAGCTGCCGACCCTCTGCAGCCTGTAAATGAAACCATGGAGGGCAAACTGCCGCAGAGATCCATAACGACAGCAGCTGCGCGCGGTTATTCGAGCTATGGCAACCAGATAGGTCTTGCGACCGGCATGGTGGATGAGATTTATCATCCGGGATACGCGGCAAAGAGGATGGAGGTCGGTGCTGTCATGGCGGCCGCGCCTGCATTCAATGTCAGGAGAGAGAGACCGCAGCCGGGGGATGTAGTGCTGCTCCTCGGAGGTTCGACAGGCCGGGACGGCATAGGCGGCGCGACGGGATCATCCAAGGCGCATGACACACATTCGGTCGAGACCTGCGGCGCTGAGGTCCAGAAGGGAAATGCTCCTGAGGAGAGAAAGATACAGAGACTGTTCCGCAACGGAGATGCCACGCGCCTTATCAAGAGGTGCAACGATTTCGGCGCCGGCGGAGTCAGCGTCGCGATCGGCGAGCTTGCTGACGGGCTGGAGATCAACCTGGACGCGGTGCCTAAGAAATACGAAGGCCTGGACGGGACGGAGCTTGCTATCTCCGAGTTACAGGAAAGAATGGCGATCGTGGTCGCCGCAGAGGACAAGTACCTGTTCATGAATCTGGCTTCCGATGAGAATCTGCAGTGCGTACAGGTCGCGACTGTGACCGAGGAGCCTCGCCTTGTAATGAACTGGAACGGCAAAAAGATCGTAGATATTTCCAGAGAGTTCCTCAATTCGAACGGAGCTGACAAACACATAGATGTGACGCTCAAGGCCGCAGGCGACTGGGAGGAGACATCGCTGTATGAGCAGAACAGGTCGTTTGCTGAACAGTATAAAAAGATCGCTTCGGATCTCAATACCTGCTCAAAGAGGGGCCTCGCCGAGAGGTTTGACTCGACAATAGGATCGGGAACAGTTCTCATGCCTTTTGGAGGACGCAACCAGCTGACTCCTATACAGGCCATGGTACATAAGATCCCGGTCGAAGCAGGGAGCACGGATGACTGTTCGCTGATGTCATGGGGATATAATCCGTATATTTCATCAGCTTCGCCGTATCACGGCGCGTATCTTGCAGTCATTGAATCAGTCGCTAAGCTTATCGCGACAGGCGCGAAATTTGAAGATGTCTACCTCTCGTTCCAGGAATACTTCGAATCGCCGAGGCAGGAGCCTGAGAGATGGGGCAAGCCTCTTTCGGCTCTGCTCGGAGCGTTTGAGGCTCAGCTGGGTCTCGGCATCGGAGCAATCGGAGGCAAGGACTCGATGAGCGGATCCTTTGAGGATCTTGACGTACCTCCTACGCTGATATCCTTCGCTGTGACTATGTCTAAGGTTGGCAGCATCGTCTCGCCTGAATTCAAGAATCACGGACATGGAGTCTATATGCTCATCCCTGAACGCGAGGAAGATGAAAGCGGAGTCGGACCGGGCCTGCCTAAGCCGGCATCTCTGGTGCGGGTATGGGACAGAGCGGCAGAGCTTATCGAAAGCGGCAGAGCATGCGCTGCTTATACGCCGACTATTGGCGGCGTTGCCGAAGCAGTGATGAAGATGTGCTACGGAAACGGAGTCGGCTTCAGATTCCTGGAGGAGTCTGAAGGAGGACTCACTGACCGCGAGATATTCGGATACAATTACGGAAGCATCATACTCGAGCTGAATGATGATCTGGAGCTGAGGGCAAGAGGCCTCAGGGTCGTAAAGATCGGCGATACCACCGTCTCGAGAAGGATCGCAAAAGGCGATGCGTTCGTAGACATCGGCGATATGCTGCTGCTTTACGAAAGCAAGCTTGAGACCGTATTCCCGTCGACTGTGGACAACAAGGCGGGCATTATCGAGAACATCAGCTACAGGGCACGCAGCTGGAACACTCCTCTCTTCAAGAGAGCGGAGCCAAAGGTCCTGATACCGGTGTTCCCGGGAACCAACTGCGAATACGACAGCGCTCGGGCGATCAGCGAAGCCGGCGGAACTCCGGAGATAATGGTCATCCGCAACCGCTCTTCCGAGGATATAAAGGAATCAGTCGAAAAATTCGCGGCCAGCCTCAGAGAATCACAGATGGTATTCATACCGGGCGGATTCTCCGGCGGAGACGAGCCGGATGGTTCTGCCAAGTTCATTACCGCGTTCTTCCGAAACGCCGAGATAACTGAAGCGGTGACAGACCTGCTCGAAAACAGGGACGGTCTCATGTGCGGCATATGCAACGGCTTCCAGGCCCTGATCAAGCTGGGGCTGGTCCCTTACGGAAAGATCATGGATACGGATGAGAACTGTCCGACCCTTACATACAATACGATCGGTTCTCACCAGTCGAAGATAGTCAGGGTAAGGATCGCTTCGAACAAATCGCCTTGGCTCAGAGGCCATGAGGTCGGCGAAGTGTTCTCGGCGCCTATATCACACGGCGAGGGCAAATTCATCGCGTCGGATGATCTCGTGAGGCAGCTGGCTTCAAGGGGACAGGTCGCTACTCAGTATGTGGATCTGGATGGAAATGCATCCGGAGACATCAGATTCAATCCGAACGGATCAGTATATGCGATCGAAGGAATCACCTCTCCGGACGGCAGGGTGTTCGGCAAGATGGCCCATGCTGAGAGAGTCGGAAAAGACCTGTACAAGAACGTCGACGGAAATTATTTCATAAAGATGTTCGAAAACGCGGTCAAATACTTTAAATAGCAGGGGCGGATGATCTCCGGAGCGGACAGCTGCAGGGAGCGGAGACGGGCCGGGCGGATGCACCTGTCTGACGACGGTTCCGGCGATCCGGGCTGAAGCGGGAAATATGTAAAACCAGGATGCGGGGCGTTGCTCCGCATCTTTGATGGAAGGGGCAAGGCGGAAATAAGCTGCATAGCGATGCGCACGTTCACGCTTTGCCGTGCGGTCACGGCTGGACAGTGAAAACGGGGGTATAACCGTGACGAGACGGGGCAAAAATCAGCAGCGATCATGCGGTCGGTCACGGCTGGACGGCGAAAACGGGGGTATAACCGTGACGAGTTGGCGCAAAAATCAGCAGCGATCATGCGGTCGGTCACGGCTGGACAGTGGAAACAGGGGTATAAGCGTGACGAATGAAATGAAAGGCTAAAAAATGAACGGAATAAAGAACGCAGATGAAATTGTAAAAGGCATAGGGGAACTGGCAGGATCGAGTGTAGGGGAGTTTTTGGAGCGGCTCGGGTCGGGGGACCCGACCCCCGGCGGCGGAGCCGCCGCATCGCTGTCGGCAGCGATGGGAGCCGCCCTCCTGATGATGGTCGCCAACCACACGATAGGAAAACCCCGCTATACCGAATTTGAACAGCTCAATATTGAGATAAGAGATAAGACCGAAGAGCTCCGTTCCCGCTTCATTGAGGGAATAGACAGGGACGCAGAAGCATTTCACAATGTAAGCGCGGCCTTCGCTATGCCAAAGAGCCTTGCGGACATTGAAATGGACAGAGTCTCAGCAAAGATTGCCGAGCTTTGTCAAAAGGATGAAGCGCTTGCGGCGGCAGACATGTCCGAAGGGCTGACAGAGGAAAACATGGAGCTGATCGAAAAGGCTCTCAAATCGGTCAGATCAGCAGCAATAGGAGAAGCATCCATCGCAGCCGCTGAAGCGCCCCTTGCAGTTATGGAGGATTGTGTTCAGGCTCTCAGATTGGCACAAAAGCAGCTCGGCCATTCCAATCCTAATCTCAAAAGCGACATACTGGTGGCTGCGCTCAGTCTGCAGGCAGGACTCACATCCGCCGGTTACAATGTCGATGCGAATATACCCGCAATAGAACGGCGCGCTCCGGAAACAGCCGCGCGCCTCAAAAACCGGGCAGCTGAGCTCAGAGAGGAATCGGCTGAGCTCACAGCCATGCTCCTAAACGCGGACCTCCGGTGAGGAGTGCCGCTCCTGCGTTACAATTCAGTCCTCGGCCACCTACAATAGCATTATTTGCATGTATACATACTGTTGCAAAGCCGCTGTCTCGATGTGGTCCCTCGCTGCGGAGACCAACGGAGCTACTTGCCAAATGGGTCGCTCCGATTGGTTCCTCGCTCACGACACATCGGCCGCGCTGCTGTCAGAGCTTTATGTTCCCGGCCGCGTGCTGAATTGCAGCCGCTCCTGCAGCCGCGCATCGCTGCCGCTCACGCGGCACTTGAACTGGAGTATACATTTTTGATATTATAAATAGGATTATTTAGTAATCTTTGATTACGCGATGCCGGGATTTGCCCGGGACCGCCTTTGGGAGGTAAAGGAAAATGCAAAAATTTAAAAAGTCACCTGTAACTATCATTTGTTATGTATTTGCAGCACTGGCACTGGTATACTGCTGCTATGTGCTTGGCAATTCGTATAAAACGGTCGCTGAATACTATGCAGCTTACAACATGAAACCGCAGTTCGGCGAGATCCTCACTTACATGATGCAGAGCGGACTGGCGCCGCTTACATCGGCAGTGACACTGTTCATGGCAGCATATATTCTCGATACAGTAAGAAAGCTGGATCCGAAAAACTACATCACAGTCCCTGCTGCTGACGCCGCAGTAAGCGCTGCTGCGTCTGAGGCCGAAGCAGAGACAGCAGTCTCCGATACTGAAGGCGAAGAGACAGCTGCAGCTGAGGAAATGCCGGAATATGAAGACGGCGTAGTTGAGTTTGACGGCTCAGAGGAAAAGGCGTCAGAAGAGACAGTGTTCGAAGGCGAGGAAACACACGAATTCACAGAGTTTGTTGAAGCATCTGCTCCTGAGGCGGATGAAGATATGAAAGTCGACAGCGAAAAAGCTGAGTTCTCGAAGCTCGCCGAGGATCTTGCCGGTGACTACACCGAAAACGCTCAGGAGGAGACAGCTGCAGAGCCAAAAGCTGATGAGGAAGCTGCATCTGATGAAGCAGCCAAGCCTGAAGAAACAGATGACAACTCAGAGGCTCCAAAGCCAAAGAAGAGAAGACGCCGTAAACCTTCAAACAAGCAGTCTGCAAAAAAAGACGAGACTCCGGAAGAATAGGCGCGGCGGCAGTCGCCGTCCTGATCAAAAGGCATTGTTTAAGGCCGCAAGTCTGATCAGATGCAGGTAAAAAAGAAAAGGGGACCCGCATGGAAACACAGGACGTATTGATAGTAAGGACTCTGGGCGATTTTACCATGACGTGGAACGGCAGACAGATAGGTGCCGGCGTCAAGGCAAAGGACTCTCAGTTCACGCGCCTTATGGAGATCCTTCTTCACAACCGGGGCGAGGGCGTCGAACGCAACCGCCTTGAGGAACTCGTATTCAGGGAGAGCAACTCCGATGACCTGCACCATATGTTTCGCAGCGTCATATACAATACCAAAAAAAAGCTTGCGTCAGAGGGACTGCCCAAATCTGACTACATAATATATGAAAACGGCAGCTATTTTTGGACAAGTGATATCCCGGTCATAGAGGACGCGAATGTGTTCGAGGAAATGTGCGCAGCCGCGGATGCCGAGAGTGATCCGGGCCTTAAGGCACAAAAGTATAAAGACGCGATTCTGTACTACGGCGGAGATTTTTTGCCGAATCAGACCAGCCTTATCTGGGTGATACGTGAAAGCCGCAGATATCGGGATATGTTCGGAGACTGCATGGAAAAGGCAGTCGAGCTGATGCGCGAAAGCCGCGACTTCAGATCGATGGAGGAGATAGGCAGACACGCGACGATGATCAATCCTCTTGCGGAGTGGGAATTCGTCACTATGGAAGCACTCATCGCCATGGAGCACTACGAGGAGGCAAGACTTCTATACGAGCGCACTGTCGACTACTACATGAAAGAGCTTGGAGCCAGACCATCCGGCGACATGCTCAAAATGCTCGACAGACTCGGCGGAAGGCTGGATTACCGATTCTCGCTGATAGACGAAGTTCAGAACAGACTGTCCGGCAGCAGAGAGCGTGAGAGCGGAGGCTTTTTCTGCACATATCCGGTATTCCAGGGCATTTACAGATTCATGGAGAGAGTCATGGACAGAAGCGGTCAGGCCGCGTTCCTGATGCTCTGCACGATACTGGACGGAAGCGGCAAGCCGATGAAGGAAGGCGCAGTGCTGACAAGGCTTGCGGAAAGGCTGGAGGAATCCATTTCGGTCTCGATCAGGCGAAGCGATGTAGCGTGCCGCTACGGCAAGGGCCAGTTCCTAGTGCTGCTTCTCAATACTACAGTTGAGAACTGCGAGATCGTCGAGAAGAGGATAAATAAAGCATTCAGCTCAGAAGGGCAACGCACCAAGGTGAGCTACCACGTAAATGTTGTAACCTATGAACCGTTCGACGAAGAATAGCAGGGAGGACGGCTATGGAAAGGACCAGTCAGGTATATATGGGAGTGCCTAACGGCGTGGTGCTGTGCATTGATGCAGCAGAATCGGAGCATAAGCTACAGGCGAGGCTCTACCACGGATACCGCAGCGATGCTGTAGATATCACCGCGCCTGAACAGATACTTCCTGAGATGGAGAGACTGTTTGACAGCCTCAGATTCCCATTCAAAACCACAAACTACCGCAGCTTCAGCGGCGGCAGGACAGAGCAAGCGGCAGAAACGGGAGTGCGTCCGGGCAGGGAATTCGCGGAGGCGGCAGAGAGACGCGTGCTGAGCGATGACGAGCTCCTCGATCTCGAAGGTGAGCTTGCGACATTTATAATAAGGGTACAGCAGAGACAAAACAGTGACTGGCAGGGACGGATAACATGGGCTGAGCATAACCGTACACTGGGATTCAGGACTATCACGGAACTGCTGAAACTGATATCGAATGCCGTAAACGATCTGATTGAATAAGCAATGCTGCAGCGCCGTTATTACGAGAAGCTATTACGAGCAGTTGATATGCTTTAAAACACAGGAGGCTATCATGTCTGAAACCGCCAGAAAGAAAAAGCACAGTGAGCTGGGAACCTTCGTTGTCCGGGTGCAGCAGCATCAGCACAATACATTCCAGGGAGAGATAACATGGATCGAGGAGGATAAGACCTCTCATTTTCGTTCCATGTGGGAAATGATCAAGCTTATGGAGGACGGTCTCTTCAGCAGCGGCGAGATCGAAAAGGAAAAGCTGCCTGACTGGAAATAGGGCATAAACTGCTATATAATGTCAAAAATTATGAGTGAAACAAAGGGCAGCCCTGTGTTTCACTCGTTTCACAAGCAAATAAACGCAGGCAAACAAGCGCAAACAAACACAGGATAATAACAGATCAATATAACAAATTAACAGTAAGGAGCAATATAACAAAATGACAAAAGTCGATATTTTTTCGGGCTTCCTCGGAGCCGGCAAGACAACACTGATCAAAAAACTCATTTCCGAAGGTTATGAAAACAAAAATATAGTACTGATCGAAAACGAATTTGGCGAGATCGGTGTAGACACGGGATTCCTCAGAGATTCCGGCATAAAAATCAACGAGATGGTCGCAGGCTGCATCTGCTGCACGCTCGTAGGAGATTTCGGCAAGGCTCTGAACGAGGTGATCGAGCAGTACGATCCTGACAGGATACTGATCGAGCCGTCCGGCGTAGGCAAGCTCTCAGACGTCATCATCGCGGTACAGGACATCAAAAACGACAAGATCGAGCTCAACGGCTTCACAACAGTAGTGGATGCTAAGAGATTCGATATGTACATGGACAATTTCGGTGAGTTCTACAAGAACCAGGTGGAGCATGCAAGCTCCATATTCCTTTCACATCAGCAGGGCATGGACGCGGCAAAGATCGACGCCATCGTAAAAGCGATCAGAGAGCTCAATCCTGAAGCGACTATCGTGACTACAGACTGGCAC
The DNA here is from genome assembly GCA_017433945.1 of Mogibacterium sp. Classification (GTDB taxonomy): domain Bacteria; phylum Bacillota; class Clostridia; order Peptostreptococcales; family Anaerovoracaceae; genus Crickella. The sequence continues at coordinate 16,747 of JAFRGH010000140.1, forward strand.
GAGCTGAGCGGAGCAAGGATACTCGAGGTCATGGAATCAAAGAAGACTCTCAATGCCGAACTCGATAAGCTGAGAGAAGAGGCTTACGAAGAGCTCGAAGCACATGAACACGAACATGAGCATGAACACGAGCATGAGCATCATCATCACGACCATGATGACGACGATCATGATGAGCATGAGCATCATCACCATCATCACGACCATGATGACGACGATCATGATGAGCACGATCACGATGAACATGAGCATCATCACCACCACCATCACCACGGCCATGATGCGGATGAGGTGTTTGACGAGGTCGGAGTACAGACCAGCAATA
>JAFRGH010000141.1 GCA_017433945.1 Mogibacterium sp.
ATATCGGACCTTTACGATCATGTGATCGGCCGCAGCTATGTTGGAACGTTTCAGATGATCGCTGAGATCGCTCCATCCGCCAGTTTTGCCAGATCCTTCGTTATAGATATCGTTGAGCGTGACCGCAAGCCTGTTGATATCTGTTGTTGAGATCGGTACCTACGGCATGGTCGGCATCTTCAGAGATGAAAACGACTGAACCGGCACCTGCTGCGAGACATTCCTTTCCCAGCTCGATGCTCTGATCATTGATACCGTAGATCAGAGTCAGGTCGCCTCTTGCAGAAAGAAACATGCGCAGATATCTGAGTGCTTCCTCACCGAGAGTGAACATGGCGGCGCTCGCCATAGAATAGAATGCCAGCAGATGGATTATCCAGAACACTACGACCCCTAACGAAGTCGCTACAAGTGAGGTGCCGTCGATGGACGCAAAATCATTGATGCCGACGAACATCTTGATGACACAAAAAGGCGTACGGATCATGCTGAGAGCTATGTCTCCGGTACTTTCAGCAAACCCTACGCCGTAAATAAGGATCCCTCCGGCAAAGGCGATGATCATGCATATGGTTGTGAGCCTGGCAGAAAAAGACGGCTTCAGGGCAAGGTTAAGAACCATCGCCAGAAGCAATGCAGTCGACAGGATGACAACAGTTACGCTGGTCATAAGCACCTCCTGTTCTGATCCGGTAGAGTTCAGATGAACATATTTTTCTATATTATAGGATATATGATAACACTCGAAATGTAAATAAACGCCTTACTGATCAGCCAGTCAAAGCTTTTGAGAATTGCTGCCTTCTATGATGATGCGTGTGGAATTCATTCCAAGCATGTACTCGTTCTCTATCTTTGATGCAATCCCTCTGAGCATACGGGTGTTTTCCATTATGTCGGATTCACTATCCTCGAACGGATCGAAGAAATCCCCGAGACTGCGGAAATCTATTTCAACATTTCCTTTATAAATCCTAGCGATAATATCCATATACACGTTCTGATCCTTTTTGTTTGATGCATATACCGCCATCTCTTCAACAGCCAATGCTGCCTTCATAGCTTCCTGCCTGTTTAGACCGCTTTTCTCACATGCTTCATGAAGTTTTTCACTTATACCGGCAATCGAAGCAGGGTCCTTTGTGATAGTGACATCAAGTATCGGTTCAGCTTTCCCGTCATATTCAAACAGCAGAATTCCTTTAAGTCTTCCGTCAGAACGCGCAGCGATCCGCTGGTTGCATATAATGATGAACAGCATGATCAGAGCAGCTGTAACAGGGAATGCACACCAAAGGCCGTCCGTTCCGAAAGCATGGCACATTAGCCAGGCGATCGGGATTATTGCACCGAATCCGTCGAGTGCACTGATAAGTGAAGCATATCCGCTGAAGCCTATTACCATCAGATATCTGAAATATATGATGACCGAGCCGCGTATGATGAATGTAAGAGCATATATTCTGAGTGCTCTGACCGCAATAGCCTGTTGTGCGGTCCCTGTTATGTTGTACAGCGCAGCTGCCTGAGGCGCAAGTAACTCCAGCAATATAACCGAGATGGTCACTATCATCAGCTGGCCTTTAAGCGCAGTCTTAAGAAGCCCCTCTTCTCCGCGGAAGTCGCGCTGTCCGTGCAGCACCGAGAGGAACGGCACGGACGAACCGATAAATGCCCCAAGAAATACGGAAACTACGGAATTATCCTGAATACATAATGAAAATGCTACGATGCCTGCGGTTCCGGCGTATGATCCTGCCAGGCTGTTTATGACCGCAAACTGCATGGAAAAACCTATCTGTGTCAAAGCATCCGGTCCGCCCCTCTTCACAATCTCAGCGATCGTTTCGAATGACTTCAAAGGCTCTTTTGATATGATCACTTTGATCCTTCGTCTGATGATCAGGATCATGATAATCAGCAGCGCGGCAAGGTAACCTGTAAGAGTGGCCCAGGCCGCACCTTCAACGCCCATGCCTAATATACGGATATACACATAATCCATAGAGATGTTCACAACATTGGCGACCACATTTATGATCGTACTGTATTTCGGATAACCGGCTGCCGGAAGGAAAGATGCAAACGTCAGTATAGGCACCAGAAATGGTGATGAAAGCAGCAGGAGATCAAAATAGTGCTGGAACCGTGGCATCAATTCCTCATCATGGCACAGCATTCCTGTTATCGGTCCGAAAAGCAGCTTTCCCAAAATAAGCAAAAGCAGTCCTACAGCAAGCCCTGTGCGCGTTGCTGCAGTAATGCTCTTTCCGGCTGTTTCATGATCGCGTCTGCCCAGTGACATGGCATAGACCGCTGCGCCTCCGCTTCCGAGCAGATTATATGCGGCTGCCATTATAAGCATCAGAGGCATGCCAAAACTTATGATCGCCATAGGATGATATTTGACCGGCAGGAACGGCCCTGGATTTGAGTATGATTCGAAAAAGGTTGTCAAGTATGAAAGTGTTTTTCAGAACAAATTTGCGATTTTCGGCACTTTGCCTCTGCCCATTTTTCTGCCTTTTCCTGCCAAAAAACCTCTATCTGCATAGGTATAGATCATTATGCGTGTGTTTTTGCAGGAATCGTCAAAATCGCCAAACACCTTGAAATCACTACGATCCGTTGCAAATAAAGA
>JAFRGH010000142.1 GCA_017433945.1 Mogibacterium sp.
CCGCAAGGTTTCATATCGCGCAGATGCTTCATATGGTGGAGACGGTGGGAATATCCCGCTGTCAAGGAGCTTCGCCCGGCTCGCCGGCGCCTGCGGCGTCCTTGACCGCGGTTTTCCGGGTGTCTGCATCAGCATACACCCGGATTCGAACCCCTTGGCTGGACGTGGGTTCAATTCCTCCCGGCGTTTTCCACCAACGAAAAATGGGTCCGGTTGGACCCATTTTTGTTGGTGGAGACGGTGGGAATCGAACCCACGTCCAAGAATATTTCCGGAAGGCTTTCTCCGAGCGGAGCCGGGTATTTGTTTTCGCGTGATGAGCGTCACACGGCGGACTCACAGCACGCTATCCCGTAGATACTAATACGATGCCGGGATGTCACGCATTAGTTTTTCTGCATAAATGATGCCGGGTCCTGTGCCTGCAGACGAACTCAGGCCGACACGCGGGGCTGAACTATGCAGCCAGTGCGAAATTGTTGTCTGTTGTTTTAGCGTTTCTTTTTAACGGGTACTTTTTACGTGGATCACCGCCACGGCTCGCTTACCTTCGTTCCACATACCTATCGAAACCAGTACGTCCCCATAAAATATGTAGTATCATAATTTAGCATTCTGAGTGGATTTTGTCAACAGTGTCTCGAGCGGAATTCCATCGCGGCTGACTTAGGCTGTTACAATTCACCGATCAGCCAGTCAGACAATGTTTCACAAGCCGCGCGGCCGATGTGTCGTGAGCGAGGAACCATTCGGAGCGACCCATTTGGCAAGCAGCTCCGTTGGTCTCCGCAGCGAGGGACACATCGTGACAGCGGCTTTGCATCAGTGCGACTGAATGCAAGTAATGCTGTCGTACGGCAGCTGATCGGTGAATTGTACCGACTTAGGCTGACTCATTCCCGGCAGAGGAGAAGTGTTAAGGCTTACTGACTCTTCTCCTCTGCCATTCCTTTCATAAGATTCTTGTGCCTGTACATAAGCTCATCTGCACGGCGGGCCGTATCCTCGACACTGCTGTCGAGCTCAGGATCATAGTCGGCTATGCCTATCGCGAGGCTTACCTTATCCCACTCGTTTTTCGCGAAATTATTGATGCTGCGCGCACGCTCGTCAAAGAGCTTGAGCAGCTGCTCGCGGTTCCTGAGATCCTCATTTCTCAGCACAGAAATAAACTCGTCGCCTCCGACTCTGAACACAGGGCTGTGAGAGAACACCTTGCATATCAGGCTGCATGCGGTCTGCAGATATATATCGCCCTTGTCGTGGCCGTAGCGGTCATTAGTTTCCTTGAGCTCGTTGCAGTCAAACATCGCCACGGCAAATCCGCCGTTCTCGCTGCCCTTGCCCGCCTGTATCGTCTCATCCATCTGCCTGCAGAACACGTCATAGGCACTCTTGTTTCTAACTCCTGTCAGTGAATCCGTATAAGCCTTGCTGTTCAGATCCTGAACGAAGAGCTTGATCTGCCCCGCCATTTCGATGAATGATTTGGTCAGGACTCCGATCTCGTCATCGCCCTCATAGTCGAGCTCAAGATCGTATTTCCCTTCGGATATCTGTCCGGCCGCGCCCGCCAGATCCTCGATAGGCCTGGTCATTCGGCGCATCAGGCGTCTGATTCCTACAGCAAAGAGCAGCATTACAAGCGGCGTCACGATCAGAATCATCAGGCTGATGTTCTGCCACGCGCCGTTGATCTCGCGCACAGGCGCGGTGACGAAGAGACGGATACCATTTGAAAGAGTTCGCCAGGTCGCGCGCTTTTTCACACCTAGGTTTTCGTATTCAATAGTAGAAATATTGGATGCCTCGTTGCGTACAGCGTCGAGTTCCGGGTTGATATTGCTTATCATAGCTCCGGCAGGCAGCTCCGGATGATAGATCACAACGCCGTTCTCATCGGTCAGAAAAGCGTATCCCGACTGCAGCACCTGGAGCTCGTTGATATGAGCCTCAAGCGTCGGATAGCTTATATCCATTCCTACAATGCCGATAAAGGTTCCTGCCTTGTAGAGAGGCTCGATATATGAGATTACCATTTCATCGAGATTGCTGCTGACATAAGGTCCGACCCACGACGGTCTGCCCCTGTCCTGAGGCAGATAATACCAGCCGACATGCTCTATATCGTCACTGCTGTAGCTGGTAACGTCGATATTGTCGCGCTTCTCGAATGTGTAGCTGTTGATCTTTTCGTACCAGAATCCGTCGACCTTGTCGCTCAGCTCCGGATTAAGCTTGAAGTAATAGCTGGATACTCCATTTGTGTATATGGCAATATCGTGAGCGATGAGGTCTATTTTGTTTACGGCATCAGTCAGCACTCCGTCCATTCTCTTCTGTTCATCCGAATCCATGTCCCGATCCGCGACACTGAATCCCGAACCGTCCGCCCCGATGATTCCGGCCCTTGCCATCTCGGTAACATCGACCTCATCGGTGATATAGTGGCTGATCTGGCTTACGGAATTCTCAACTCCGTCAAGGTATTCCTCCATCTGTTCATAGTTTGTCTCGCAGATGAGATCCATGGTGCGCTCGGAGGTCGATGCCCCGACCCTGCGGATGGACAGCAGAACCAGGCCTCCGACGAGTACGCCGTAGACCAGTATAGCCACTATCATCAGAGCCGTTATCCGGGCCCGGAATGAATGCATTTTGCTGCCTCCCTCCTGCTTACTTTATCTTAACATCGCGGTAGTTGTTGCTCGACCAGCCGTTCCACAGCACGGTGAAGCCCTCCACCCTGTCGCTGATGACAAAGAGGTGCTGCCTCGAATAGAGAGGCACCCACGCCGCGTCATCCTGTACGATTATTTTTTCGAGCTCCTGATACTCCTTGATTCGCTCATCTTCATCTACGATCTGCGCCGCCATTTTCACGCGCTTCATGATGTCTTTATCATCGTAGCACAGACTGCGCCCGTTGGTATTTTGCACATTTCCGAAGAAGGTATAAATGAAATTGCTCGGATCGTCAAAATCGGCCGACCATGAGCCTGTGTAACAGCTGAGCTTGCCCTCGCCGCGCAGCTCGTAGAATTCATCTGACTCGATCTTTCGGATGTGCGCGTCCACTCCTATTTCGCCCCACATATACGCTGCAAGCTCAAGCAGATCCATCTGTGAGCCTGTAGTGGTATCGGTGCAGTCTATCTCGAGCTCAAAGCCGTCGCCGCAGCCCGCCTCCTCGAGCAGCCGCTTTGCCTCTGCCGGATCGTACGGTATCTCTTCCAGCTTAGGGTTGTACCCGGTCAGTCCGTATGGAAAAATGCCGTTTTCTATCCTGCCTCTGCCGCCTGTGACTGCCTTGAGGAGCAGCTTTCGGTCCAGCGCCAGCTGCAGCGCGCGGCGGACCCTGGCATCGTCGAGAGGCTTGACAGACTCATTGAACGCGATGTAAGAAATGCCTACGCGCGTGCTTCGCTCTATATTTTTGAGATAAATATCACCGCGGGCAAAATACTCGGCGTCGCTGTCCAAAAAGTCCAGGTCGAGTATGTCGATCTCACCGTCGTTGAATTTGTCAACATGTGACACCTCGCCGGAATCGAAGAGCATTTTGATCCCTCTGCATCCGGGCGCACCGTACCAGCTGTCTGCATTGGCTCGGAGCAGCATCTGCTCGCCGGCTTCCCATGATTCCACGATGAAAGGTCCGGTGCCTATGGTGTTTTTGACTCCGGAACCGAAAGCGCTGCCGAATTTTTCGGTCGTCTCCTGATCGAGTATGGAGGCTCCCGGGGTAGCGAGGCATGCCAGGAAGGCCGCGTACGGATGCTCGAGCTCTATGGTGAATGTCAGCTCATCTATGGCTTTGAAGCCCTTCAGGGTCCCGGCCTCTCCGTTCCTTAGCTCATCAGCGCCATCGATGTACATTACCAGATCCTGGTTGCAGCTGTTTTCGTAGCTCAGCAGTCTTGCGAAGGTGTATCCGACATCCTCGGACGTCAGCTCTTCTCCGTTGCTGAATCTTACCCCTTCCCTGAGTTTAAAGGTGTAGACGAGACCGTCGTCCGATACCCTCCATTTCTCTGCAAGCGAAGGCACAATATCAGGCTCGCCGCCTGTGGATCTTACATCTACAAGACGGTCAAACACGTTGAAAGGAACCGTGTAGTATTCTGAGGTGCACTGCGGATCCATTGTTTCCGGCTCATCATCTATTATGCTCAGGTAGCGGGCGGACTCGCCGTAGCGGTCGTTCGTGCTGACCGCAGGTCCGCAGGACGCAAGCGAAAGCATAAGAACAGAGCAGAGCAGTAATACTGCGATCTGCGTCATCCGTATATCGAGCTGCATTGAGTCTTTTATGTTTCTCATGCAATTTGCTCTGTCTTTGCTTTTTGCGCTGGACGCGCTGTGTCCGGTGCTGTGCATCTATGCCCCCGTGTGTTTCTTATTTCTCCACGACCACGTTGTCCTCTGTGACCGTATTTCTTTCGTTTATGACATCATCCAGGATGTATCCGAATGACGGTATAGAGGAATTCTCATTCTCGACGAAACCCTTCCTCAGATCTATCGTTTTGTTCTTATCCGCAGGATCGACGCCAGTGTACGGTCCCATGAACACCTTGATCTTGCCGGCATTCAGGTTCCTGATCGTACGCTCCACGACCTTATCCGTTCCCTCCGGCAGTATATCCTCGTTGAGGCCCGTGATCTCGACGCCGCCCTTATCGAAGCCGGCGCTCATATCATTCATCGGATGGACATTTCCCTCTATGTAATCCTCGATCCTTTTGTGCTTTATCATGGCCTCTACTGCTTTGCCTATGTATGTCTTCCAGTCGATCGAGGTGCTAACCAGCGATGAATGAGGAGCCACGTCGCTCATATCGATGTTGTATCCTATATGATAGACATTGTGATCGAGATATTCCTCGCACGCGATGGCAGGCGCTGCCGTATCCGTGTGCTGAGAAATGATCATGCAGCCCTCGTCGAGCAGCTGGTTGGCGCGTGCTTTTTCCTGTGTGAAATTATCCCAGGAGCCGGTGTATCTTACATCCATTGTCGTCTGCGGCACGATGGATCTCGCGCCGAGCAAAAATGCCGTGTAGCCCGAAATGACCTCGGTATAAGGGAAGGCCGCGACAAAACCTATCTTCGCCTGGTCAGGCTCGATCTCGCCGTTTTCGATCATCTGCTGCAGCTTGAGACCCGCTATCACTCCGGTGATATAGCGGCCCTGATATATCTCGCCTTTAAAGGTATGGTAGTTTTCACGAGCCTCATCCTCAGGATACGGGTCATTGGACGCCTGACAGAACTGTATGTCCGGATACTCGTCGGCCAGCGCGCGTATATTGCCGTAGCCATTGGCAAAAATGATGTTGCAGCCGTTCTTGGCGAGGTCCTTCATACGGTCGCTGAGGTTCTCCTCGAGCACGTTGCTGTACATCATGATTCGCACTCTCGTGCCGTACTCTTTTTGTATCGCCTCCTGCGCCAGGTAAAAATTATATGAATAAGGGGTCGTCGGTTCGTTATCGTATATGAAGCCGACCGTAAGGATCTGCCTGTTGTGGTAAGGCTTGTATATGCCTTCGTATCCGAGAGACGCCAGGAGCACAACAATAACAGTGACAAGCACTGCTGCCACCGTCTTATTATTCGCCATCCATGTTTTGATCGTCTTCAGATCCTTCATACCCTTCCTCTTGATATTATTCGATTTATTCGATGTTTTACTCGCGATATGACTTCAAGTGTATTCTTTACATCTGTTCGTATACACTTTGGTGTCTGCATGCAAATTTCTGCGTCTGCGCGCAGAAACCTATGGTAGATTATACATATAACAAAAGAGATTACTAGTAATACTTGTCAAAATATATGCCTATATTTAGCTTTTTTTTAGTTTTATTGACTGTTGCGGCAGATAATTCACAGATTCAGCAATATAAGCGCAGCAAGAATCATCAGCACAGCGATACGCTGCCTCTCTGTCATTTTTTCGCGGAACAGCAGGACTCCTGCTGTGCTGACAAGGATTATAGTGCCGGTGCTGTAAGTCGGATACGCTATGACCGCAGGCACATATGATAATGAGAGCAGCAAAAATCTTGCCGAGTAATAATTTGGTATTCCGATCAGGCAGCCGAAGAGCACGTCGCCGCGTGTCAGCCTCTGTCTTTTCATGACAGCGGTAAGCGTGCAGAGTATTATTGCCGAAAAGAATGTATATAAGAGAAAATGCGAGTTTAGCTCGCTGCTGCCCAGTTCTTCATATATCTTGGACATGGCGTCGCCCGAGCCCCCGATCAGCAGCAGAGCGATAAGAGCTTTTGGAGCAGTTACGGTGTCGGACTCATCCGAAAGCGAGTCATCATAGCCGCCGCCTTCACTGTTTTTGATTTGTTCCCGCGTCAGGTTCCCGACCCGGCTTAGCTTTGGCTCAGTGTTTGACACTTTGCTCTTAAGATTCAGGAGCAGGATCGCCGCTACAGCAAGAATTATGCCTGCAGTCTGCATCATATCCGGGCGCTCTCCAAACGCTGTTATCGCCAGCAGCGTCGGCACCAGCACGCCGAGCTTCATAAACGTCGCAGGCAGCGTGACTCCATTTTTGCGTATATTATACTGGTACAGGACGAGCGAAGCGACATAGAAAAAACCGTTCACCAGGCCCATCAGCAGAGTCTTGCTTCCCTCGGCCGAATGAACAATAAAAGCGGATGCCGCGTTACTGATCGCGGCATCCGGCGCGGAATCTGTGATCGTGTAGATGACAGAGAGAAGCAGGCAGATCGAGTAATTGACTGCCAGAACAGAAATATTATTTTTTATCCGCCCCTCCCCAAAGCGCATAGCTATTGCGATAAGCGCGCTGCAGCACAGAGCTCCTGTCAGATAAATCATCCTTACTATTCTCCTGTTGACATTTGAGTGCAGACGGATTCGTGAATCACGAACTACTCCAATGACTCGCAAACCGCCTGCATTACCTCATTACAGATCTAAAAAAAGTCCCCTGAGTGTCTGTTGATGACCCAGGGGATCCGGTTGTTTTCGTGTAATCAGCCCGGAGGCAGTTTATTCTGATTTATAAGGCCTGAACTTAAGTGCATATTACTGCATATTGGCAGAGCCGTATTTGTTGAGCAGGTCGTGCTTGAGGTTCCAGAGAGGCTTGGACAGGTCGACATAGTAGACCTGCGGATTCTCAAATCTCAGGAACTCGCCCCAGAGCGTATCGATCTGTTCTGTGCAGGTTTTGCGTATCTCCTGAATATCCGGTTCGTCGTATACGAGCTCGCCCTTTTCAAAGATAGGTACAAGCAGCTCCTTTGCCTCGTAGTTCTCGAGCACCTTGCGTTTCCAGACGGCGTTCGGATCGAAAATCTCATACGGCTTGCCGTCAGGGATCGCTTCGTCACGCAGCATGATGACATCCGCAAGCGCCTTGCCGGTTTCCTTGTCGAAAAATCTTACGACTTTTTTGAAGCCCGGATTCGTTATCTTTTCGATATTCTCCGATATCTTCATCTTAGGCACCATCTCGCCGTTTTTCATGATACCGGACAGCTTGTAGACTCCGCCGAATACAGGTTCCGATCTCGCGGTGATCAGCCTTTCTCCTACGCCGAAGGAATCGATCTGAGCGCCCTCGAGTATGACGTCTCTGATGATGTATTCATCGAGTGAGTTGCTGATGACTATCTTGCAATCCGTGAGCCCTTCAGCATCGAGTATCTTGCGGCACTCTCTTGTCAGGTAAGTGATGTCTCCGGAATCTATCCTTATCCCCATGTTCTGCGGCTTGAGTTCCTTGAACACTCTGATGGCATTTGGCAGTCCGGATTTGAGCACGTTGTATGTGTCTATCAGCAGAGTCGCGTTCTGCGGATAGAGTTCCGTGTATTTTTTGAACGCCTCGTATTCGCTGTCAAAACTCTGCACCCAGCTGTGGGCCATAGTGCCGAGGGCCGGAGTGTCATGGTTCCTGTCAGCTATGGTACATGCTGTTCCCGCGCAGCCCGCGATATACGAAGCCCTCGCTCCGTATACTGCAGCATCGGCGCCGTGAGCTCTTCTTGTTCCGAATTCCATTACAGGACGTCCGAGCGCGGATCTGACTATCCTGTTCGATTTGGTCGCGATCAGGCTCTGATGGTTGAACTGCATCAGTATGAATGTCTCAACGAACTGCGCCTGGATCAGCGGTCCCTTGACTATAATGACCGGCTCGTGCGGGAATATAGGATATCCCTCAGGTACGGCCCAGACGTCGCAGGTAAATCTGAAGTCGAGCAGATAATCGAGAAATTCCTCGGAGAAGCAGTTCTTGGTCCTCAGATACTCAACATCAGCCTCTGTGAATTTGAGCCTCTTCATATAGGCGATTATCTGTTCAAGCCCTGCCATGATGGCGAATCCGCCGCCGTCCGGCACCCTGCGGAAGAATACGTCGAAGCACGCCTCCGCCTCACGCATTTCTGAATTAAAATAACCATTTGCCATCGTGATCTCGTAAAAGTCAGTCAGCATGGTCAGGTTGTAATCATTCAGTCTGTGGTAGTCTCTTCTTTCAGTCATTTTTGTTTCACCCGGATAATGTCCTTTCTATGAGTCATCAGGGAGTCATTAGGGACGGTTCTTTTTGACTCATCACGCTTGCTTGCCCGCTTGCATATCAGTTTTCGCTTTATTCCTGACCGGTTTCGTCAGCATCTGCATTCCTCATTCCGGCGTCCTCTTCATCTTTATCTGATTTATCTTTTTTCGCGGATTTATCAGATTTTGATGCTTTTTCTTTTTTTTCGGATTTTTCGGAGTTTTCGGTATCTGATGATTCCGCGCTTCCCTCAGATTTATCGGTTTTTGCCGTCTCCTTTTTTTCCGCAGACTTATCAGCTTGTGCTGCCTCCTCTTTTTCCGCCGCCTCGTCAGCCTGTTCCTGCTGCTCATAGGTCTGCTGCGCCTGGGTCTCAGCCAGCTGCTTAGGATAATCCAGAATTATCTGCATCCTCCAGTAGATTATGCCGGACGCTATCGCAACTATTATGATTGCAAGCAGTACATCATTGATATTATGGAAGAAATTTTTGATCGCTCTCATGCGTTATCTCCGTTGCTGTTCTTTTTATTTTGGCGAAACCATTATACTAGCAACGCCCAGCGTTTTCAATCTGGATCTGTAACGTGATATTTGGCCTAATATGGCGGCATAATTCCATCAGTGAGTATCCGGTCACGGTTGGCACGCAAAAACCGCGGTCTAACCGTGACCAAGCGACGGTTCTAAGCTTCAGTCCTGAGTTGCCGGTCACGGTTGGTAAGCGAAAACCGCGGTCTAACCGTGACCAAGCGACGGTTCTAAGCTTCAGTCCTGAGTTGCCGGTCACGGTTGGTAAGCGAAAACCGCGGTCTAACCGTGACCA
>JAFRGH010000143.1 GCA_017433945.1 Mogibacterium sp.
CAGATATAAGTATCACGCTGAACACCTATGCTCATGTGAACGAGAGGACCCGTAAGCGTGCGGTGGATCTGATGGAAAAAGAGCTTGCCCACTAACTTGTGGGCAAAAATGTGGGCAAATTGCCTGAATCTTGTATTTTTGGAAAAAAAGAAATCCGCAACCCCGGTATTTGCAAGTGGTTGCGGATTTGTCTGGTGGGCGATCAGGGGTTCGAACCCTGGACACCCTGATTAAGAGTCAGGTGCTCTGCCAGCTGAGCTAATCGCCCTCAGCTATGGTTTGCGGCTTTAGTGAGGATTACTCTCTCGTGGCCGCTTAAGTATAATAGCACTCACACCTGCACATGTCAAGCAAAAAAACACAAAAATATAAAACAATACAGAAACATTGAAATGTGTAAAGAATTAGTGTAGTATTTCACTGAATAATTAGGGGAGATATTGTTTTTTGCTGTAAAAAACATGAATGGATGCATGTCCGTGCAGAGCGGGCATATAAAAGTAAGAATTAAATGCGGAGGTAAAATAGTGTTCTGTATTAATTGCGGTAATAGGCTGCCCGAGGGGGCGCGGTTCTGCAGCATGTGTGGGACCAGGGTCGCGTTACCAGAAGAGCTGACAGAAGAAATCAATGAGCCGGCTGTTCAGGCTCCTGAGGAAATAGAACCTGAGGTGATAGTCGATGAAGCAGCGGTCGCAAGGGCCGAGGCTAAGGCGACAGCATCAGTCCCGCCTGTGAGCAGAGAAATACCGGCTACTCAGCCTGCGGCACCTGTGAGGACCAGGATAGCTTTTGATTGGAGTAATGTTAAGGATGAACCGCAAAAGAAGCAGATTCCTAACGTAAAATCTCCTTGGGACGAGACCGGCGGATTTGATGAAGAAGCTCTTTATAAAGAAATGACACCTTCAACAGATCGCAGCCGTACGATGAACTTCATCGATGTACTCAAGGCCGAAAGAGAAGAAAAGAAGAATGAGGCATCGGCAGAGAGCGATTATGCAAAAGGTGCTGATATCATTAAAAAATTCAGTGAAGAAACATCCTCAAAAACAGTATCCGGGGATGAACCGCCAAGACTTCATTTTGCTCCGCTATACGAAGATTTTGATACACCGGTAAAGACACCTTTTGATGAACCGGAAAAGACTGAATCGAAAAAGACTGAATCTGTAAAACCTGAACCCGAAAAGTCTGCGGCTGTGCAGTCCGAGCCGGCAAAAACTGAGGCTGGATCCGTGGGAAAATCCGCATCAGAGCCTGCTGCAGTAACAAAGGACACAAGATCGTCGTGGCATTGGTTTGAAATGCCGGATTTCCTCAAAAAGAGCGGCAGCGCGGAAAAACCTGCCGAGAAACCGGAAAAACCTGCAGTTGAAGCTGCAGCAGAATCTGCGTCAGAGTCGTCCGTAGCTGATTTCAGATTCAATACGCTGGCGTCAGCGCTCTTTGAAGAGCCGAAATATGAAGACGTCGAGGTACCACCGGCTGAAGCTGCGGCAGAATCTGCAGAACCGGAAGAAGCTGAACCGGATGATGCAATGCTCGAATTGTACGCTGAACCGGAAGCCGATTATTCAGAATACGAATTGTTTGGCGGATATGATGAATCTGACGAGCCTGATGAACCTGAATCAGAGTCCATGTCAGCGTTTGGGTATGCGCCTGAAACGGAACCTGAACATGTATCAGAGCCGGAGATCATAGAAGAATCTGATTATATATCGGAACCTGAACATGTATCAGAGCCTGAATCGGAACCGGCTGTAAAAATGATGAAGCTGACGCCTGTAGAGCCGGAAGCGCATCAGGAGGCAGCTGAGCCATATACATACATATATCCTGAGGCAGAGACAGAGCCTGATTATGATGCCGCTTCTGAGCCGGCATATTATGACTATATAAATCTGGATATGAGCAGATCTGCGTCTGACGGAGATCATTTCGGCCGTGCCGATTCGCATGCACCAGAACCTACTCCTGAACCGGCACCAGAACCTGCGCCTGAACCGGCAGCAGAACCGGAACCTGTTGCAGAACCGGAGTCTGTAGCAGAGCCTGAAACTGAACAGCCGGCAGCTGATGAAGCTGACAGCCTTATCTTTGATGATATGCCTTCGCTCGAAAACGATCTGGCAGACATCCTTGCGGCCGGTGAGTACAAGCCGGTTCAAAAAGAAGAGCCTGCAGCAGCTGCCGCGGAGCAGACACAGGATGAGCAGCCGGAAGATACCGAAGCTGAAACCGTGGATGAGAACGAGCTGTTCACAGAAATGACAGAGAACTCGCCAAAGAAGACCGGCATGACGATCGCGGCTCCTGCAGAGCAGGTTTCAGAGATTGAAGCTCTTAAGCGCAGGCTCGCTGATCTCACGGGTGCTCCTGAACAAAACGAGACGGCTGAGCCTGAAATGATCACATTCGACGAGGCTGGCGCAGCAGCTGCAGAGGCGGTCAGCTCTGATGTGACAGGCCTTGAAGAGATCGCGGCTGACGATGCGGATGCCGCTCCGGATTCTGTACAGGAACCTGCAGCAGCATCGGAAGAAGAACCGATTTCGTTTGTCACGCCTGAGGCGGAGGCTGCCGCAGCGGCAAGCGAGAACAACGATTCACAGGATGATGTAGATGATACGATCCAGGCGTTTGAGGACGAACTGTCAAAATTCCTTTCGGATTCAGCAGAACCTGAAGACAAAACGCCGGTTTACGGGCTGACTCCATTCAGTGAATTTGAGGAGGCCGAAGCAGCTGATACAGAGGAAGAAGCAGCAGAAACAGAAACAGAAGCGGCAGAGCCTGAGGTCATCACGCTCACAGGCCCTGGATCCGATGATCCGGCTATGATAGTCGAGAATATTTCTGAACCGCAGCCTGCAGACGAAGCAGCAGAGTCCGGACCGATCACGCTTGATTTTTCACAGATAAGCGGATATGCACCGGAAGCTGCGGCATCCGCAGATACTCAGGCGCTTGAGCCTGCTGCAGATGAAGCGCAGCCTCAGGTTACGGATGCGCTCTCGCTCGAGGATCTCGAGACCGACCTTTTCGGAGAAACACCATCGCCGGTTGCAGAGGCAGAGGTGACCAAAAAGATTGATAAGTTCTACACTCTGTACCGAAAAAACGAAGAATTCCAGAGACTCCTCGATGAGGAATACAACAAGCTCAAGACAGAATCTCACCCGGCGGCAGTTGAATCGAGCAAGCCTGCACCGGCAGGCGCAGCAGCTGCGCCTGCAAGAGAGGTAGAGGATGTAACGATCTATCAGGAACTGACTCCTGAGGAGAAAAAGGCTCTTGCAGAGGCTGAAGCAGCTCAGGCAGCGAAGGCCGAAGTAGAGGCAGCCGTAGCAGCGTCTGCACCGCAGCCTGTGGAGATAAAAGCTCCGCCTGTAGAGTGGGACCAGCTTGCGCAAGAGGAACAAGCCGAAGGCAAAACGGAAACAAGAAAAGAACAGAAAGCAAGAACGAAGAGACAACAGGACGAGATCAGAGCAAGAGAGGCGGCTGCGGCTGCAGCTGTATCGGAGCTCGACTATGATGACGCTGAACAGGGCAGTGCTTTCCTCACCGTTGTCGCCGTGATTATAGCAATACTCCTTGTGATACTGCTTGCTATCATACTGGTGCTCAACTTTGCGCCTGACAGCAGTATTGCTCTTCAGATCGATTCCGTAATCGAGAACATAACAAGCCACTTTTCAGCGGTAGATAATACGGGCGGACAATATCTGCTCTAAAAAAACAGCAAGTTATAGTTTAGGATCACTTGCAGCGGCGGCGCACGCTGTCGCTGCAATTCTTTTGTTAAGGAGGTCCGAAATTGGCTTTTGTGAAGAGAAATAACGAAAAAGAAGCGGAGTTTAAAGGCAAACGCAAAAAACCCCGCAAACTGCTCCCGACGCTCATAATGATCGTCGCGGTATTTCTGGCGCTTGTAGTGATGCTGGTCGGATTCATCACCGACTGGATGTGGTTCAAAGACCTCGGCTACACGAGCGTTTTCTGGAAGAAGCTCGTGACGCAGCTTGAGATCGCGATACCGGTATTCGTCGTGATGACGCTGCTGATGAGATTTTATCTGCGTACTCTCAAAAACGGTTATTTCCGCAAGATCGAATCGCACGAGATACCTAATGCCCGCCGCATGAACGGCATAGCATGGCTGCTCGCGATAGTCTTCGGATTCATCACTGCCCTTTTCAGCGCGAACGGCACCTGGCTGACGTTCCTCAAATCAGCGAACTCGACCGAATTCGGCCTGAAGGATCCGCTGTTCAATCTGGATATCGGTTTCTATATCTTCCAGCTGGACTGGCTCGATATCGTAAACGAACTCATCCTGATCGCGATAATCGGCATGGTCATAGTCACTCTTATATACTATGCATATCTGCTGACTGTCAGGACCCCGGATATCTTCACCAGAGACGATGATCTGCCGCCTGAAGAGGAACCGACTCCGCCTGAGGAGGATGACGAAGAGCCGAAGGTCATCTACCGCACGCCGCTGGATTATTCTGTGCTCGGCAGGATGTTCAAGGCCGGCAAGACGGCTGTAGACGCCGCATTTGACGACAATCGCAAGAAAAAAAGAGGACACAGGACGGATATCAACAACAGCAATCTCGAGCATCTGATGTCCATAGCCAGCGGAAAACTCACAGTGCTTGGAGTCATTTTCTATCTGATGCTGGGCGCGGATTTCTTCCTCAGACAGTTCGAGCTTTTGCATACGCATACCGGAGCTGTATACGGAGCCGGATTCGTCGACGTGAACATCACGCTTTGGGTATACCGCCTGCTCATGCTTCTCTGCGTGGTCGGCGCTGGGACTCTCGCCATTCACATGAAAAAGGGAGAGATCACCAAGCTCCTCAAGCTGCCTATCATCATGGTGCTGGTATTCGCGCTCGGTTCGGGAGTCGGCTCTCTCGTGCAGTCGCTCATAGTCAGCCCTGACGAGATCAACAAGGAGTCGAAATATCTCGAGAACAATATTGAGTACACCAGGCACGCATACGGCATCGATGATATCAGAGTAGCCAATTTTAAGGCTGACGACTCGCTGGATGCCGATGTGATCAAAAAGAACGAAGATACGATAGGAAACATAAGGATCAACGACTACGGCCCGGTAGAGGATTTTTACAACCAGACGCAGTCTATCCGTCAGTACTACAGCTTCAACGATGTGGATATCGACAGATATACCATCAATAACGGTATAACGCAGACCTATCTCTCGGCAAGAGAAATAGATGAAGCAAGGATAAGCGATACCTGGATCAACAAGCATCTCAAGTACACTCACGGCTACGGCGTTGCGGTTTCGCAGGTCGATACGGTAACATCATCCGGACAGCCTGACGTCGTCGAGGGCAATATCCCGCCTGAGACAACCGTCAGGGAGCTCGAGATCGAAAGGCCTGAGATCTATTTCGGCGAGCTGACAAACGACTACATCATTGTAAATACCAAGGAGACCGAGTTCGACTACCCGGATGGCAGCGAGAACAAATATACAGAATACGAGGGCGATTCGGGAATCAGACTCAATCTGCTCAACCGTATATTCTTCGCGATCAGAGAGGGCAATATCAAGATACTCGTATCCTCCAATATCAACTCAAAATCGAGGATAATCTTTGAGAGAAATGTCGTAAAGAGGGTCGAAAAGATCATGCCGTATCTCGGCTATGAAGAGGATCCGTACATGACTATAGTTGACGGCAGACTCTACTGGATACTGGATGCGTACACCACGAGCAACAATTATCCGTACTCTGAGCCGTATGATCCTGAGACCGGCGCGACCAACTACATCCGCAATTCCGTAAAGGTCGTAGTTGACGCGTACAACGGATCGGTCGACTTCTACGTGGTCGACGAGAATGACCCTATAGCAAAGACCTTCCAGAAGATCTATCCTAAGCTGTTCAAATCAGAGGATAAGATGCCTGAAGGGATCAAGGCTCATCTGAGATATCCTAACGCCCTGTTCAAGGTCCAGGCCATGGTCTACAGCAAGTACCACATGGATGAGGTCAAGGTCTTCTACCAGAAGGAGGACCTGTGGGATATAGCTCATCAGATCTACGGCACAGAGGATGTCGAGATGGATCCGAGCTACTATATCTTCAACCTGCCTGATACGGAGGAGAGCGCTGAATTCATAAACATGGTCCCGTTCACGCCTAAATCGAAGCAGAACATGACCGCGGTAATGATGGCCAGGAACGACGGAGCCAATTACGGCCAGCTGATCGTCTACACAATGCCTAAGAACAAGACGGTCTACGGTCCGATGCAGATCGAGGCTCAGATCGACCAGAATACAG
The DNA here is from genome assembly GCA_017433945.1 of Mogibacterium sp. Lineage (GTDB taxonomy): Bacteria > Bacillota > Clostridia > Peptostreptococcales > Anaerovoracaceae > Crickella. The sequence goes on from JAFRGH010000143.1 coordinate 6,345, forward strand.
AGATTTCAAAGGAATTCTCGCTCTGGGCATCCTCAGGATCGACCTACAAGCGAGGCGACCTCTTCGTAATACCTATCGGCACATCGCTGATGTATGTTGAGCCGGTATACCTCGAGGCTTCCAACCAGGCTATTCCTGAGGTCAAGAGGGTCATAGTGGCATATCAGGACAAGATCGCGTACGAGGCCACACTTTCAGAAGCGCTCCTGAGTCTGTTCGGCGGAACTGTCGATGATACTTCGGTCGGAAGCGTGGGCGAGAACGGTGAAGACGGAGGGGACGGCGCTGTCGGCGGCGCGTCCGATAGCGTCAGATCGCTGATCAAAAAGGCTCAGAACGCGTATGACAAGGCAATCGAATGCCAGAAAGAAGGAGATTGGGAAGGCTACGGCAAATACATCGGAATGCTTGAACAGTATCTGACCAAGCTGGGAAGCGCAGGCAGCTCAGACGGCGCGGAGGAAACATCCGAAGCGGCCGATACTGCTGAAGCGGCAAGCGGCGATGACGCAGCCGAATAGCAAAGGAGCCGAACAGCTAAGAGGCCTGACAGAGAAAAAAGGGGACTAAATGATTAATTTTGATTTAAACAGAATGCTATACATACTGCGTCCGGAGGAACACGCTCCGGACGCGGTAAGAGCCAGACTCGATGCGCACCCGGAGGTGCGCTTTGTGTCTTTTACCGGCGTGGACATGGGCAACCACAACACGGATGAAAAAATACCGGTTGCAGCCTTTATGTCAGATATGGAAAATCTGCTTAGCAGCGGTGTGCAGACAGACGGCTCGTCGGTAGCGCTGCCTACCATCGCGGACCTTTCCAACGCGCGTGTGGATATAATGCCTGATCCGGATGTCAATTGGTATGTCGAGTATAATTACGACAACATCGATTATGAGACCAGGCTTCCGACAGGAACGCTGAGGATACCTTCATATCTGCGCCACACCGGAGACAGGATGGTGGGTTCAAGGACATTTCTCAAGAACTCGGTGG
>JAFRGH010000144.1 GCA_017433945.1 Mogibacterium sp.
AAATATAAAGGATGAGTCCAGAGATTGGACAGAACTGATAGAGAGGTCAGATAGTACAGGCAAACTGAGAAGTAAGAAAATGTATCTGTATATAACCCAGATGGGAAGGGATATGTATACAGGTAAGCCTATAGAGCTGGAAGATCTCTTTAATGACAATTTGTATGATATCGATCATATTTATCCAAGACATTTTGTTAAAGATGACAGCATTCACAATAATCTGGTACTTGTCAGTAAACCGGAAAATGCTCATAAAAGTGATGAATATCCATTATCTCAGTCGATACGTAATAATAATGTTGTGGTGGCACATTGGAAGTATTTAAAAGATAAGGGACTGATAACAGATGAAAAATACCGTAGACTTATATCTGCTAAATCGTTTACTGATGAACAAAAGGCAGATTTTATCGCACGGCAGCTTGTAGAAACCGGACAAGGTGTAAAATCGGTTGCGGATTTTTTAAAGCAGGCTATGCCGGATACAAGAGTAGTCTATTCCAAGGCATCTAATGTCTCATCCTTCAGAAATCAATTTGACTTGACTAAATCCAGACTTGTGAATGACTTTCATCATGCAAACGATGCATATCTAAACATTGTCGTTGGCAATGTATACTATACGAAATTCACTCAGAATCCGCGTAATTACATAAAGAACGATTATTTGAAGGACAAGGACAATAGAGAATATAACCTTGGTAAAATGTTTGACCGTGATGTGAGAAGAAACGGAAAAACAGCCTGGGTGGCAAGCAGTGAAACTGATCCGGGAACTATTGCAACTGTGAAACGTATTATGAAGAGAAATACACCTATAATGACTAGACAGTCATTCTGCGGGCATGGTGGCATTGCAGATCAGACACTTTACAGTAAGAATAAAGCTAAGGGATCAGGCTATATTCCTCTTAAAACCTCAAAAGACGAGAAGCTTCGTGATGTTACAAAATATGGAGGGTTTGCCAAAGCATCTACTGCATATTTCTGCCTTGTAGAGCATACTGTTAAAGGTAAACGAATTCGCACTCTCGAAGCTGTTCCAGTGTATCTTGTTGATGCAATCAGAAAAGATCAGACTAAACTAACAGAGTATCTAACTGAACAGATAGGTATGCAGGATGTGTCAATTAGGATCAGGAAAATACCTCTGCAATCACTGATAAGACTGAATGGTTTTGATGTGTATCTGTCAGGGAAGACAGGCAATCAACTTGTATTAAGAAATGCGGTCAATCTGTGTTTGGAGCCGTACTGGATTCGATACATTAAAAATATAGAAAAATATATAAAAACCGGATATTTGCCGAAGGACATCGATGCAGAGAGCAATCTTGCTTTGTTTGAGCAACTGATCTCGAAGAATACGGAAGGCATATATGCGAAAAGGCCAAATCCGATTGGGTCTAAACTGGTAGCTGGAGAGGATTCTTTTAAACAATTATCTGTTGAGGATCAGTTCTTTGTTATATACCAGATTCTAAGGATTAGCGCAATCGGTGCGGATTCTCAGGCTGACCTACGAAAGATTGGAGCTTCAGAGCATACTGGGGTTATGTTGATGAATAAGAATATTACAAATTGTTCGGAATGCATATTGATTGACAGTTCAGCGATTGGCTTAAGTGTTAAGAAAACAAACTTATTGGAAATCTGATGGGGTGGAGAACTGTAGTTATTTCCAGTAGTGCAAAGCTGGACTATAAAATGGTTTGAGAGCCCTGTTAAATCAGATATAGGCAAAACAGAAATCAAGCCTTTTAACAGGTCAGCAGGTTTGAGAGCCTTGTTAAATCAGATATAGGCAAAACACCCTCTCTCGAATAGCCTCTGCTCATTGCGTTTGAGAGCCTTGTTAATGGAGAACTGAGCAAAATAGCATCTGAAGATTTCATAGTTGAATCTGAACGTCTCAATTCGCATATTGTCAATTATATAGATTGTTTAGTTGCACAACTTCCTTATACATTGGAATATGATATATCTTTGGATGTATCAGCGCTGGCTAAGGCTTATAAACTGCGCTATGAAGAAGATGATGAGAATACTCTGTCAAGATTATTATCATACATCAGTTTGATGCATAGGGTATGTGGAACCGAGTGCTTTATCCTGTTCAATATCAAGCAATTCTATTCGGAAAATGAATTGCTTGATTTTTACAGCAATCTTGCTTATGAGCATGTTTATACTTTAGATATCGAGGGGAGCTATAGTTATAAGCTACCAGATGAATTTTGTGTTATTATAGATAATGACGAATGCCTGATCACTATTGATTAACACTGTGTTCGCAGCACAGAAATGGCTCGGAGATAACCCCCATTTATAATTTTGGGGTTTGAGAGCCTTGTTAAATCAGAAATAGGCAAAACATATATCCGAAGTGCTCACCTGCTTCTCTGTTTGAGAGCCTTGTTAAATCAGAAATAGGCAAAACGCCTGACGCGATAGTGCCCACGATACCACCGTTTGAGAGCCTTGTTAAATCAGATATAGGCAAAACCGGAGGAGGTGGCTGATGAGTAGCATAGGCGTTTGAGAGCCTTGTTAAATCAGAAATAGGCAAAACGAGCATTCGGCTTAAGCGGCTTTGTAAATCGTTTGAGAGCCTTGTTAAATCAGATATAGGCAAAACGCCCGTCAGCCTTATCGCACTGATCGCCCCGTTTGAGAGCCTTGTTAAATCAGATATAGGCAAAACAAAGAGTCTCGGGTGCGGTCCGAGACTCGTGGTTGATATCCTCGATAAATCGTTTCTCAGGGATAATTGCAGCTTACGCCAGGTCCTGTTTCAATAGGTATTCTGATAGCTGCGGCATTGTGAATTCGAGTTCGCCACGTCGAGGTGAACTGATGATTCCGGCATCGAGGAGACGCCTGCGATATGTCTGTGCGGTTCCGTGAGTGATACCGAGGCTGTTTTCTATATCAGATATCCTGATCTTGCCATCGATACGAGCCATTGCAGTAAGAAAATTTATGTCCATATCTGAGAGCGGATTGAGCATAGCATCGAATACTTTGAGTTCGACTTCCTCAGATGCTGCTTCATTTGCCTTATTGAGATCCTTTAGTGTAAGAGCTTTGCCTTCGATCGACAATTTTGAGAGGTAATAACCGATCAGCTGTATTTTGTAAGGGAAACCATCTGTTGCAAGTGCGGCTTTTTTTATGATGTCGTTGTCGGCCATCAGCGAAGCTCTTTCAAATGCAGAGCGATAGTAAAATTCGACTTCGGTCACAGGGACAAGTCCGAGCGATATCTGCTGGGATCTGTTGAGAAATGTAAGAGTCCTGTAGTTAAGTGTATTTGAAATTGCTGTAGGTAGACCGGCCATGATTATTGCGATATCTGTTTCGCTGCCTATCAGTTCCTGATAGGCTGTTGCCAGTTCACGCATTTGCAGTATTGAAGGATCAACTTCATCAACCAGTATCAGTACGCGTTTTCCGCAAGTGGCCAGCTTTTCACATATCATCTGCAGTTTTACGCGAAAACCAAATGTACGCTGAGCCTCCTCGGTAAATGTCAAACCAAAAGAGAAGCCAAGTGCTCCGGCACTAAAGCCCTTGATAGAAGATTTATTATCCTTGATATATGCAGACCCTTCTCTTTGCAGCAACTCTATCAGATTATCAAGCATGTTTTCACCGCATGTAACGCGAACAGCTATATATCCTAATGAGCGTGAACGATCAGACAGATCGAGCAGAAGAGCAGTTTTTCCCATTCCTCTCTGGCCGATTATGAGTGTTGCGCGTTCAGAACTCCCCGGATAGCTCTGCAGACCTTCAACGATCCTATTGATTATCTCATCCCGGCCTACGAGACTGTCAGGTCTGTTTCCGAATGATGGTCGGAATATCGGTTTGTTATACATGATTCGATCCTTTTTTGAACCTTTCGTCATTTTACGTCAACTTACGTCATTCTACGTCAAGCTTCGTCAACTTACGTCAAGTTTCGTCAATTTACGTCATTTTACGTCAACTTACGTCATTTGTCAAACTCTGCAGCACTATTGATTGACCCATGCGATTCGTATAGGTAAAATATAGAAAATCGACAGTTAAGGTCGATCAACAATCGATATGCAAACCCTAAAAATCGTAATCCAAAGTGTGATTTTGCAAGATCATAGAAGAACAGGAGGAGTCTGCTGATGGCACTTGTACATCTTAATGTAAACAGCAAATATCTCTCGGGTAACACCGACGTAAATATCGTGCTTCCCGATCTGCCGAGGGGCATGAGCCCTGCGGAGTTCTATATGTCGGGAAGGAAATACCCGGTAATGTGGCTGCTTCACGGAACATTCAACGACTATTCGCAGTGGGTGCGCATGACCAATGTGGAGCTTTACGCCGAAGAAAAAAACCTCATAGTCGTAATGCCGACAGCTCACAATACGGACTACGCGAACTGGCCCAAATTCGGCACGGGCTACAACATGTTCGACTTTGTGACAGAGGAGCTGATGCCGCTCGTCTACGGCTGGTTCCCTGCGAGCGACAAAAGAGAAGACAATTTTATCGCGGGACTCTCGATGGGCGGACGCGGAGCGATAGCCTTCGCATACGAGTATCCTGAGAAATTCGCCGCGATGTACAGCATGTCGTGCGTGCCTCAGGACATGCGTCCTGCCGCGGAGGACGCGATGCGTGGCGAGCCTTCGGATAATCCCTGGGCGGCTCTCGACCGCGCTCGCACTATGGCAAGACTTGATAACGCAGGAGGACTCGAGGGTTATCTCGCTTCACCGCAGAATACCTGGGATCGTACCGCGGAGGTCGCGAAGAGATCCGGCAATCCGAAGATGTATTTTACATGCGGCACAAAAGATATGTTAATGTATAAGCCATTTGTAAAATTCAGGAAATACGCGGAGACGCTCGGTCTTGATGCCGAATTCAGAGAGGTCGAGGGATACGATCATGAGTGGCGTTTCTGGGACATGTGCGTGCAGGACGCGATAAATAAGTTTCTGCCGGGGGACGAAAAGGCCGGCAACGCGTTCTGATCCGCGCAGCTGCAGCTGAACATCTGAGCCATGCTCATTTAAGCGATTATGAAGCTTAGATAAATATGAAGTATATACGCTACAGATTTTTGTAAAGAGGGGAAAGAAATACAGCCATGCTTGAAAAGAACAGAGTGCGCACTATCATAACGCAGGACGCCGAGGTCGATGATCAGAACTCACTGAGACATTTCCTGCTCTGCAGCAATGAGGTGGAGCTTCAGGGTATCGTTCAGACATCATCCAAGTTCCACTGGATCGGCGTGCCGGGAGCTGTAAAGCCCGAGAAGAAGATACTCGATGATTTTGACAATCAGTTTATGGCAGAGACCGGCCCTTTTGACGCGCCTTACCGCTGGCCGGGCACGGATTGGATGTGGAAACAGATCGATGACTACGAAAAGGATTATCCTAATCTGATCAGACATTCCCCTGATTATCCGACTCCTGATTATCTGAGATCCATCACAAAGATAGGCAATATAGGTTACGAGGGCGAGTGTGAAAAAGCCTCCGAAGGCTCTGAGCTGATAAAAAAGCATATGCTCGATGATGATCCGAGACCGCTGTACCTGCAGGTATGGGGCGGCATGAACACCATAGCCCGGGCGCTTATGGATATTCAGAGCGAATATGAAGAGACAGAGGAATGGGATGCTCTGCATAAAAGGATATCAGACAAGGTGGTGATAACTGCATGCGGTGAGCAGGATCCTGCATACAGAGAATACGTGGCTGAGGAATGGCCGGATATAATGTTTGTAAAAGCCCTGCATCTGTTCAGTTACGCATATCCATGGCTTGGCATGCCGGAGTGCGACAGCAAGGATACGCTCAGAGCATCGTTCATGAAGGCTGAGATACTTAACGGCAAAAGCGCACTGGCTGACGGCTACTGCACCTGGCTCGACGGCAATTACTATGAGGGTGAGGACGATGACGCTCAGTTCGGCGCGAATCAGAACATAACAAAGGAATGGTTCGGGGTAACGGTTATGGGTATGCCTGAGCCTGTTAAATACGATTTCCTGTCCGAAGGTGACTCGCCGACATTCTTTATGCTCTTTGACAGCGGCTTCAGGACTCTCGAGGATTTCGGCAACGGCGGACTGTCCGGACGCTTCTGTAAAAAGACTGACGAATTCAACTCGAAGGGCGAGGCCCTGAATTACTGGGATGCCTGCAGGGATTCGTTTACGGATCGTGACGGAAACACTGCGGAGAGCGGCGACAGGATACACGTGATCGCTAAGGCTCAGGCTGACGGATATCATAAGCTGACATACTATCAGCAGGTGATAATCACAGCAGAGTGATACCGCGCCGGTAATAAACAGCAATAAACTGATGGTTTGCATGCTGACAAGATCCGCGGGCTTTATTTCTTAATAAATGTCGGTTAATCCGCAACCCGGGCAGTTCAACGGGGTTTATGGAAATGGTATTATTGTAATTGGTAAAATCAACAAAACCCTACGGATTTTTTTGTATTTTTACAGGAGGAAAGACTTATGAAGCTTTGCAAATGGAATGATAACTGGAAATTCTGGCCGGATAAAGATGCATTCGCGCTTGTCTGGAATATACCTGACAATGCTGCAGACATCACTCTTCCGCATGATGCCATGATAGAGAGCCCTGCCTATGCGGAGAGTCCTAATACGGGCAATACCGGCTTCAGAGACGGCGGCAATTATACATATGTCAAGCTTCTTGAACTGACTGAGGAAGAGGCTTCAAAAAAGCATATTATAAGATTTGACGGCGTATACTGCCACGCGCTCGTGTATGTCAATGAGCAGCTTGCAGGCAGCGAGGCCAACGGCTACAGCACATTCTATGTTGACATCACGCCATGGCTGCACGCAGGTACCAACGAGATCAGGGTACAGGCCCGAAATGCCGGCATGACCAACAGCCGCTGGTATTCGGGCAGCGGCATCTACCGCGATGTATATATGCTGACATCTGATGCCACATATATCGAGCCTGATATGGTTCAGATAACAACGGAGAATGCGGATGAAGAGCTTGCCGTCGTTTCTGTTAAGACAAATGTGATCAATGAGACTATGAGAGCGAGGACTCTCGTTCTCAGTACGGTAATAAAGGATGCAGACGGAACAGCTGCAGGCTGCGAAAAAACTGTGTTCTTTATGAAGGCAAGCGAGAGCAGGACCCTGACTCAGCGCATCATTGTAAAATCACCTAAGCTCTGGTCTGCTGAAACACCTGATCTTTATTCGTTCGAAATGAGACTCTGCGACGGGGAAAATGAGATAGATGATGCCTGCGGCAGCTTCGGCATACGCATACTGTCACTCGATGCCGCAAGGGGTTTCAGAGTGAACGGCGAGGAGGTAAAGCTTCGCGGTGCCTGCATACATCATGACAGCGGCATAATCGGTGCGGCTACATATGAGGACGCTCAGAGGAGACAGATACAGCTTCTCAAGGATGCCGGCTTCAATGCGGTAAGGATCTCGCATCATCCTGCCGCGCCGGTACTGCTCAAGGTCTGTGATGAGCTCGGCATGTATGTGATGGATGAGTTCTCGGATATGTGGAGCAGAGCCAAGAACGATCTCGATTACGCTCTCGATTTTGATAAATGGTGGGAGACAGATGTCGCGCTGATGGTAAGAAAGGACTTCAATCATCCTTCGGTCGTTTTGTATTCAGTAGGAAACGAGATCCCTGAGATCGGCACGGACGCGGGCAGCGGTCTCTGTGCTCGGATATCTGAGCTTATCAAGGCTCTCGACCCGACCCGTTATACTACAGCCGGGATCAACGGAGTTTTCGCTGCCGGAGACCAGATGGGACGTATACTTGCAGATCTGTCGAGAGATATGCAGGCAGCAGGAGAGATCGACGGAAACGTCAACGATTTCATGACCGTCATGGACACCAAGATGGACCAGATCGTCGTGCACGATGCTATTTCGGAGAGACTTGAAAAAGCCTGCGCGGCGCTTGATGTAGCAGGCTACAACTACATGACGGCGCGCTATGAGCCTGACAGCGTAAACTATCCTAACAGGGTAATGGTCGGCTCCGAGACATATCCGCCTGAGATAGAGCGCAACTGGGGCATCATAAAAAGACTGCATAGCGTTATAGGTGATTTTACATGGACAGGCTGGGACTATATAGGCGAGGCCGGAGTAGGCATACCTGCATATAAATTTGGTGAAGGAGGCTTCGGAGCGCAGTTCCCTTGCCAGCTGGCATACTGCGGCGACATCGACATCACAGGCTTCCGCCGTCCGGCGTCATATTTCAGAGAGGTCGTATTCGGACTCCGCAAGGATCCGTATATCGCGGTACAGGATCCTCATCACTACGGAGAGAATCTGATCAAGACACCGTGGGTGCTGAGCGATACGGTTTCGACATGGAGCTGGAAGGGCTGCGAGGGCAAGCCTGCCGTAGTTGAGGTTTATTCGGATGCAGATGAGGTGGAGCTTTTTGTAAACGGAAAGAGCG
>JAFRGH010000145.1 GCA_017433945.1 Mogibacterium sp.
CTTTATCATATTCAAATGCAGCATTGAATACTGCCGCATCAATTTTATACGGTTCGGCGGCAATATTGCACTACTGTTTTTAAATCATGAGTAATATACAGGGACATTTCTTAAGAAAATCGTAATAATTATCATATGCTGTTCTTAATAATCTGTCTTTAAGATACAATTGAGGATTGAAAGGAGCAAATCATGGAAAGAACCATTCTGATAGTTGATGATGATAAGGAAATAGCTGAAGCAATTGCGTTCTATCTTCGCAGCGAGGGGTACAAGCCTGCAATAGCAGCAGACGGAATAGAGGCGCTCAATTTAATGCGCGGCAATGATATAAGCCTTATCATAATGGATGTTATGATGCCGGGACTGGATGGTATCCAGACCACGATGCGCATCAGAGAAGAGCACAATATCCCGATAATCATGCTGTCAGCAAAGTCCGAAGATTACGACAAGATCACAGGCCTGAATGTCGGCGCGGACGATTATATGACCAAACCTTTTAATCCTCTGGAACTTATTGCAAGGGTCAGATCTCAGCTCAGAAGATACAACCAGCTCGGAAGCTCCGTTGAAGCGGTCCGGGCAAATGTATTCAGAAGCGGCGGACTTGAAATCGATGATAACTCAAAGACTGTGACAGTCGACGGAGAACCGGTAGCCCTGACGCCTATAGAATACGGAATACTGAGGTTCCTGGCAGCGAGTGCCGGCAGAGTCTTCAGTATCGGGGAGATATATGAAAATGTGTGGAAGGAAGAAGCATACGGCGCAGAGAACACAGTAGCAGTCCATATACGCCGCATCCGTGAAAAGATCGAGATAGACCCTAAGAATCCGCGCTACCTCAAGGTCGTATGGGGCATCGGATACAAAGTGGAGAAGTATTAGAGGTCGAGTGAGATGAAAAAGAAACTGTTTAGAAATAAAGGCTTATATGTATTGCTCAGCGTACTGACGGCAGTATCCGGCGCCGCGGCAGGAATACTGTGTGCGATTACCCTTGGCGTTGCGAGGATGGCCGATGCATCGCAGTATTCCGAAAAAGAGATTGAGAATCTTATACCGTGGACTGCTGAGTTTTCCGGAGCACATGCCCAGGCTGATTTTATCAGTAAGGGGATAACGGAAATTATATTACTGGCAGCTGCTTCGCTGATATCGTTAGCGGTCTTATGCGTCATGAGCGGGCGTTTCCGTATGGATGAAAACGACAAGCCTGTTCTGAACCGTTTTGACAGAATATGGAGCGAGATACACCTGATCGTACTTGCGTGCGCGGCAAGCGGAGCAGTCGCGCTGGGATTGCCTCCGGCAGCTCTGCTGAGCCGCGATAATCATTTCGGACTAATAAACCTAAGCGGAATATACGAGCCTGTCCCGATGCTGGCAGATGAGTATTACATGGGGATACCGAACAATACGGTATTCTGGTACTGCGCGCTGGGAATGGCGGCGAGTATATGGATCTCGGCAGTATGTCTGCTGAGCCTCGTTAAAAAAATAAAAGCCGGAGAACTGATAAGCAGTTCTCTGCTGGGAAAGATCCTTAAGCTCTTGGGATGGGGCGCGAGGCATACCGGAGAAGGCGCGAAAATGGCCGGCGCAAGAATCAGGAGCGCGGCCGGAAGCGTCCGCAGATTCACGATCCCCGCAGACAACGACCCGAATGCAGTGATCAAGCTGGCGGTCAAATACTGTCTGATCCTGCTCTCGCTTATGGTTCTTCCCGAATTCCTTGGAATGTTTTTCGGCAGCGGATTTATAGCCGTGATCGCTGAAATGCTGGCTGTTCTGGCGGCGATCACGCTTGTCATCCGCAAGACAGGCAGGCTGGCTTCACTCAGAGCGGGGATCGCGGAGGTCAGATCCGGTAATCTGTCATACAAGATAACAGTCGATGAAGATGAAAACGGCCCCAGAACTGTTATCGACAAGATGGCCTCGGATATGAACCATATTTCTGAAGCTGCAAATATCGCCGTACAGAATGAGATCCGTAATCAGAGACTCAAAACCGATCTGATCAGTAATGTATCGCATGATCTGAAGACGCCGCTGACATCGATGATCAGCTATCTGGATATACTCGAAAGAGAAGGCCTTGACAGTGAGGATGCGCCGGCCCATCTGGCAATTGTCAGGGAGAAGACCGAACGCCTTAAGATACTGACAGAGGAATTGATTGAAGCCGCAAAGGCATCGAGCGGCAATATACCATGCGAAATAGAGAAGATCGATCTCTCGGCACTGATAGATCAGTCGCTTGCGGAAATGTGTGACAGACTGAGCAGCAAAAATCTTGATATACGCAAAAAGAATACTGCAGATAATACTTTGGTGATGGCTGACGGAAAGCTGCTGTACAGAGTCCTCGAGAATCTGCTTGGCAATATAAGCAAATACGCGCTTGAAGGCAGCAGGGTTTATATCGATGTTTCAAAGCCTCAGCAGATGCCGGTCATTGATCCTGACGCGTCCGGAAGACTGCTTCTCGAAGTGAAAAACATCTCAAGAGATGAACTGAATATTTCCGCGGATGAGCTGATGGAGAGATTTACGAGAGGCGATAAGTCAAGAAATACAGAAGGCTCCGGCCTGGGCCTCGCAATTGCGAAGGATCTGACAACACTTATGGGCGGATCCTTTGACATAAGCATAGACGGCGATATGTTCAAGACCTCTATACTTCTGAGGGAAGCCTGTTAGTTTCGCTTTTAAAGGGGGTTGTCGCACAATAAAAAAAGTGTGGCAGCCTCTTGTAAAGAAAGGAGTTGATGTCGTCCGCTCAGAAACAGCGGCAAATTCATACCATGGCAGGTAGTCACTATTTCAAGAGACGGAAGGATATTGGATTAGTTTTTATTAGCTTTTCGCCGAAACAGATGCGGTATTATGGTTTTTTTATATACAAACTCAGCGTGTAACCATGGTTACGGAAATCAAAAAATAATGAATATATAATCAAATAGGGTGCGGACGTTTCTCGTAAAATGACGCGCCCCGATTTTGTATATATAGATGTAATACTGTGCAGATTTGTAGATTGTTGAAGAAACGGAGGGATACGATGGGTTTTGTTTACAAGACTGAAGAGTTCAACAAAGTCCTCGAAGTTCTTGAAGGTAATTACAGGATATTCGCGCCGGTGTTAAAAGTCGGAGAGGGCCGCTTCAGAGACACC